>JAFGIG010000022.1 GCA_016929715.1 Caldifarciminota bacterium | reverse complement strand
TTTGAATTCCACGGCAATTCAAAATATTTGGTCTGCCTTGACTGCTCTGCAAAGTTTAGTATAGAAAATATTGACTTGACCAGTCTTCCTCCTCTATGCATAGCATGCGGAGGAGTCCTCAAACCTGACTTCGTTTTCTTCGGCGAACCTATCCCGCAGGAAGCCTTTTTTCAAAGTTATAAGGAAGCCCGTGATTCCGCTGTCGTCCTCGTAATAGGGACATCAGGAGAGGTCATGCCCGCCTGCGCATTTCCATATTCTGCGAAAAATAACGGCGCAAAGATAATAGAGATAAACACAGAGCCTTCAGCTTTCACATATTCAGTATCCGACGTTTTCATAAAAAAAGGAGCCGCAGAGGCCATGAAAATACTGGTTCATGACATGGGTTTTATATAGAGAGATATATTTCTTTTTTTTGAACGCGAAAAAGATTAAAATTAACCATTCGATAAAAAAATGAACGCTTCATTTGAATACGATAGCCCGGAAAGAGAACAGCCGGATCTGGAGGGTGTCGAAAAAATAGACGCCCTGAATGAAATCTCATCGAGAATAGTATCAAAAAGACCTGACAAATCTCTTATCCTCGCCAATGAAGCCTTAAAACTTTCACAGGATTCAGAATACTCCCGGGGACACATAGAATCCCTGATAAACCTCGCCCAGTGCTACAAACAACTCGGCAAACCTGAAGATTCACTGCCTCTGCTCATTCAGGCTCTGCAGAAATCCAGGGAGACAGGAGATGTCGAAAAAGAATCTGTTCTTTTAAACAAAATAGCTCTGCTCTACAAATTGACGGGCGACTACGCTTCATCCGCTGATTACTATTTCAGAGCGCTGAAGGCGACGGAAGAGACTGGAGACGAAGAATTAATGGGAAAAATTCTCAACAACCTCGCGAATCTCTACTGCTCCTGGGACAAATTCGACAAAGCTGAAGAATACCATCTCAAACTTCTCTCCATAAGAGAGAAAAACGGCCCATCTGAGGAACTGGCCCACACGTTCAACAACCTCGGCAATCTTTATTATAAATTGAAACAACACGAAAAATCACTCGATTTCAACCAAAGAGCTCTTGAGATAAAGAACATTTACGGTGACAAGCAGAGTATAGCCAACACGCTTTCAAATATCGCGAGAAACCATCTTCAGCTCTTCTTTGAAAAAGGGAATGAAAAACATCTTGAGAAAGCTAAGGACAGCCTCGCCGAAGTCCTGAAAGTCAGAAGGGATTCAAAAAACATTCAGGGTCTGGCAACCACCTATATAGATCTCGCAAAGCTTCATTTCGCGATGAAAGAGACAAAAGGAGCTCTTGAGAATCTCGAAAAAAGCATGAAAATCGCCTCTGAAGGAAGTATGAAGACCATTCTTCTCGACGTCTACCGTGAATTCGCTGAAACACACGAGAAATGCGGCGATTACGAAAACGCTTTGAAATACAACAAACTTTATTCAATCCTTAAAAACGAGATTTTCTCTGAGGAGAGCAACCTTCGGGCTGTGGAACTGCATGCTAAATACGAAAAAGAAAAAATAGAAAAGCAAAACGAAATAATGCGGCTGAAGATAGAAGCCAACGAAAAACTCGAATCTCTTGTCGAACAGAGGACTCATGAGCTTAAAATGGAAATAGAGAGAAGAATTAAATCAGAAGACGAAATATTGAAATTCAAAACCCTCACCGATGAAGCGGCTTACGGAGCCGCTATATCCGACAGTTCAGGTAAAATCATCTATGTAAACAAAAGCCTCGAAAACATGACCGGCTGGTCTGCAGAAGAACTTTTGGGCAGGAACTTGACTGTTTTACAGCCCTCTGATTCGGAATTTTCCACGGATAAAATAATATCCGTCCTTACGCTGTCCCATTCCGCTTTCACGAGTGAGATAACGGCAGTAAGGAAAGACGGAACTATTTTTCCGGCTCTTATCAATCCCGGTCTCATAAGGGACACTCAAGGCAATATACTTTATCTCCAATCATCCGTCATAGACATCACCGAACGCAAAAAAATGGAGGCTCAGCTCAGGCAAAACCAGAAAATGCTCGCTATAGGAACTATGGCAAGCGGGATTGCCCACGACTTTAACAACATACTGGGTTCCATTTCCACATTTGCCGAATCCGCCAAAAAAGAACTTCCCGAAAATTCTGCGGCACAACCCATGGTCGAAAATATTCTCGTCACTATATCAAAAGCCAAAGAATTCGTGAAAGAAATACTGCTTTTCAGCAGGGACAGGGAAAAAGAACTTAAACCTGTCAATATTTCACAGCTCGTTGAAGAAACCGCGGAGCTTCTTACAAAATCCCTCCCCGAAAAAATAAAAGCGAATATTGAAATAGAGAAAACACGGTGTAAAGTTTTATCTGACCCCTCCCATATAAACCAGATGCTTCTCAACCTATTTGAAAACGCGAAATTTGCAATGAGAGGAAAAGGAGGCACCATATCCGTCAAACTCAAAGAAGACGGTCCAGACAAAATTCTCATGTCTATCTCCGACACTGGTGAGGGGATGGACAAATCAACTCTCGACAGAATTTTCGAGCCTTATTTCACTACAAAAAAGGAAGGAGAAGGATCCGGTATAGGACTTGCCATTGTCCACGGTCTTGTGAAAAAATCCAACGGCGAAATAACAGTTTACAGTGAACCCGGCAGAGGAACTGTTTTCAACATTTACTTCAATACGCTATCTCGGGTGAAATTCCCCGATACGAAAAAGACAACTTTACCTATGACCGGGACAGAGAGAATACTTTTCGTCGACGACGAAGCACTTTTCGCAGAGACGATTGAGGAGATACTAAAAAGGCTCGGATACAGGATAAAAGCCGTAAACAGAGCAGAAGAGGCGCTATTTGTTTTTTCAGATGATCCGGAAGGATTCGACCTTCTCATAGCCGATTACACGATGCCGGGTATATCAGGCCCCGAACTCGCTCTGAAGATAAGAGAGATCAGACCTGACATCCCAGTTTTGTTCTGTTCAGGTCTGTTAAACGCCGAAAAAGAAGATTCAGTTCAGAGCATACCCCGAGCGAGAGTCATAACAAAACCTGTGCCTGTCAATGACCTTGCCGCGGCTATAAGAAGCATTTTAGACGACAAATAATATGCTCCGCTCAGATTTCCCTTTCCGTATAATCGTGGAATTCTGATTTCTGCGGAACATAGTTTTCCTTGAGGAGGGGCGAAGAGATTATGTAATCTGCCGTCGATCTGTTGCATGCAGTGGGGACGTTGTATAGAACTGAAATCCTCAGCAGGGCTTTTACATCTACATCGTGAGGTTGGGGCTGCATGGGATCCCAGAAAAAAATCAAAACATCGATTTTCCCTTCGGATATCATCGCACCGAGCTGCTGATCGCCTCCGAGAGGGCCCGATTTCAGCTTGATTACTCTGTAGAATTCTTCATCTCCACTAAACTCTTTTTCTATGATTTTTCCCGTAGTCCCCGTGCAGACTATTACCTTTCCTTTCAGGGCTTCTCTGTTCCATTTAAACCACTCGACAAGGTCTTTTTTTTTGTTGTCATGAGCGACAAGGGCTATGTTTATTGAATTATCCATATCCATAAATATAAGCGAGAATTGTTAATTTCAGGTTAATATTTTTTAAGACTTTTGTATGTTAAAAGAAAAATAAAATATAGAGAAGAGGCAAGTATTGTAATTGTCGCGCCGGGGGGAGTGTTTGCAATATACGACAAAAAAAGACCCCCAGTCATGGTGATCACGGAAAAAACAATTGAAATCGCTATAGCCGACTTATAGCTTTTAGAGACAAGAACGGCAAACATTCCGGGGAGTATGACGAGCGCAGAAACGAGTATGATGCCGATTATTTTTATTGTCAGAACAACTATAAAAGCGAATATCACTAAAAGAGAGTAATCGAGAAAATCGGTCTTTACACCGCTGACACGAGCGGATTCCTCGTCAAAAGAGAGATAGATTATCCTTCTCAAAAAAAAGAGCAAAAAGGGGACTATGAGGACATCGGCGAGAACAAGATAAAAGACTTCCCTTTGTGAAACAGCGAGGATATTACCAAAAAGATAACTCTGCAAGTCGAAGGAATAGCCTCTTTTGAGTGAAATGAAGACCGCCCCTATTGCCATGGAAAGCGAAAAAAATATTCCCACGCTGGCGTTAACGCTTATCTTCGCGCTTTTTGATATCTTGCCTATAAAAATGGCAGTCAGAACACAGAAAATGAGAGCCGAGAAAAAGGGGCTAAATCCAAAAAACACACCCAGCGCGACTCCACCGAACGCGGCGTGAGAAATGCCAACGCCGAGGAAAGCCAATTTTCTCGAATATACGAAAAATGACACAACTCCAAAAAGAATTCCGGCAAAAAATGCTGTAGCAAAAGCTATTTTGAAAAATGGGTAATTAAATATTTCCAATATTTTTTCTTTTACATGTAGCGCAGTTTTCGTCGTGAACGAGAATGTTTATTTTATCGCCAAAGAAACTTTTGAGATTTTCATCCGACAAAAAACCTTCGAACTTTCCGTGAAAATGAATCTTTTCTTTCAGGCAGGCTATCGTGTCAACGTATCTGGAAACAGCTCCGATGTCGTGGCTTACAATTACGATAGCGAGTCCTTTCTCGTTTTTGAGTTTTACAAGAAGTTCATAAAAAGTCTCCTGCGCAACAGTGTCAAGTCCGGTTGAAGGTTCGTCGAGAAGTAGTATCTTCGGTTCAAAGGCGAGGGCTCTCGCTATCAGAATTCTCTGTCTCTGACCCCCTGAGAGATCACCGAAACGCTTTTGCGATTCGCCTGACATCCCTACTGTTTCAAGGCTGTCGTAGATGATTTTCTCGTCTTTCTGAGTCAGTCGTTCTAAAAACTTCTTTTTAGCGTATCTCGAAAGCGCCACAACGTCTTTTGCGCTCAAGGGAAAACGATCATCGTAAAGCGAAATCTGGCCTACATATCCGAAGATGCCCCTGTCCCTCGCTTTGGCAGGGCTATCACCAAGTATTTTTATGCTCCCTCTTACGGGTTTTATCAATCCCATCGCCGCCTTCAACAGTGTAGTCTTTCCCGCTCCGTTGGGTCCAACAATCGCTACAAGCTCACTCCTGCCGATTTCCATGCTGACGTCCTTCAGAGCTGTCGCTGAGCCGAACTTAACTGTCACGTTATTGAACGAAATGCAGTTTTCAGTCATCATCCAGCGCTTCTGAAAGGTCCGATATATTTTTCTTCATGTTGGAAATGTATGACGAACGCTCAGAATCGGAAGGGTTGCCGAGGGGGTCGAGTATCAATATCTCGACTCCAGTCTGAAGGGCTATATTTTGAGCCTGCCTAAGATCTGAAGATGCCTCAATAACAATGACTTTTACATTTTTTTCCGTTATGAAATCGGCTATATTTTTGAGATCTCCCGGTGTCGGTTCATCGCCGTGGCCGGTTTCTATTGAAAGAGGCTCGGGCAAACCGTAATCATTCGCAAGATAATTCCACGCGGGATGCCATTGAACAAAATAAGCTCCTCTGAGTTCTCCTATTTTTACAGACGCGAAAGAGTCGAGAGAGTTAATTTCCTTTTCGAAAAAACTGAAATTGCCCCAGTAATAGTCTCTTCTCTCCGGTCTTGTTTCAACGGCGGCGTCTCTCACAGCGGATGCTATCAGAAGGGCGTATTTAAGAGAAAGCCATACATGAGGATTATCCCCGGGTTCTATGTTATTTTCCGAAAAATATTTATCGAGATACAATACTTTGGTTTCGCTACCGGCGAATTTCTCCATCCAGCCGTCAAATTCCGGGGAAACGCATAAAATTATGTTTGCCTCTGAGAGTTTTCTCGCGTCAGAAGGAGCCGGCTCGAAAACGTGCGGATTCGCTCCGGGAGGGACTATATTAAAAGCCTCTCCTGAGTCTCCTAGAACGCTTTGAGCAATCTGGTAGAGAGGATAAATCGAGGTGCACAAAGATATTTCACCTTTCTCTTCGACAGTTTTCACCCGACAGCCGGTTAAAAAGAGAACTAAAACGACTTCAGAAACGATAAGGGCGATTTTTCTTCGAGTTAAAGACATGAAGACATTCATGGCAGATTCCTTTGATAAACAAATAATGCCCAATAACCTTAAACTGATTTTTTTTCTCTATTTGCGCTTTGAGTTCTTTGAAAAGGCAGAATTGGAGTTTTTCTATTCTATCGCAGATCCGGCAGAAAATGAAATGACCGCCTTTTCCTTCTGAGCTGTAATAGAGCCTGACCCTGCCTTTTGCCGTGAATACTCCTACAGAACCGTCATTTTCCATTTTGTCGAGGTTTCTGTAAATAGTTGCCAAATCGGGTTTTTTTGAAAATTTTTCTCTTATCTGGGAGGCATTCAAAGGGACATCCGATTTTTTAAGTATGATACCTATAAAGTCTCTTGTAGTCTTATTTTTGGCAGGCATGCAAATCTTTCGCGCAAATCATTCGCACGTATTTTATTCTGCTCATTGCTTTATGTCAATAAAAAATATAGAATTTAGCTCAAAAGGCAGAAAACGAGGAGGAAGAATGCTCAGATTCCCCAAAGGGGTTTATTCAGACGTCAGAACAGAGCACGTATCGGAAACAAAAATAGTCGTGAAAAATGGAGTAACGGAAGAGCTCAAAAAACGGACATATAAAGCCGCTTTCATAAGGCTTTTCGACGGTCATAAATGGTTTTTGGCTTCAATTGACGACGAATCCGGGACTCAGCAAGAGTTAGACGGACTTTATGCTCTGGCAAAAAATTCTTCCCCTTGCCGCGAAAACATAAAGGGGAAATACAGAATTAACAAGGGTGAGTTCATGACTTTCAGTGATGACGACATCTCAAGAGTCGAAATTCATGATAAAGAGAATTTTTTGAAAATTTTTCTCGAAGTTGTTTCAAAAAACCATTTAGTTAAAAACTGGAGCGGACTCTATCAAGACAAAAGAGCAGTAAAAAAATTCATGTCGACTCTCGGAACTGACATAGTTTTCGACGTCCAAAACTGCGGTATCAAACTGAATTTCACAATGACTCAAGGCGCAAACAGATTAACCGAAAATTTTTCAAGAGGGGGAAATTCTTTCGGCGAGCTTGAGAAAGACCCTTCCGAGTTGGAAAAGCTTTTTGAGGACTGCTCTTACTACGTAAACAAAGTTAAACCAGTGAAATCAGGGACCTATAAGGTCATACTTTCTCCTTTCGCCGCCGGAATATTCGCTCATGAGAGCTTCGGCCATAAAAGTGAAGCCGATTTCATGCTCGGAGACAAAAAAATGGCGGAAGAATGGCAGATTGGAAAGAAAATCGCCTCGGATTCTCTATCAATAGTTGACGACGGCGGACTCAGAGAGACAGGCTTTACTCCCTACGACGACGAAGGAACTCCCGCGCAAAAGACATATCTCATAAAAAACGGAATCCTCTCGGGTAGGCTCCACAGCGTGGAAACGGCGGCAGATTTAGGAGAAGAGCCCACAGGCAACGCGAGAGCGGTCTCATACGCATTCGAACCAATCGTCAGAATGACAAACACCTACATAGAACCTGGCAAAACTCCGAAAAAAGAGCTTTTTAAAAACGCCGGAGAAGCAATACTTATTCAATCGGTAAAGCACGGATCTGGACTTTCCACCTTCACCCTCGCCCCCAACAGAAGCTATCTCGTCAGCGACGGTGAAATTGCTCAGCCCGTGAATGTTTCGGTATTGACCGGAAACGTCTTTAAGACATTATCAGAAATTGAAGACCTTTCGGAAGAAGCTAAAATCTTCTCTTCCGTCGGAGGAGGCTGCGGAAAAAACGACCAGTATCCGCTGCCGGTTTCTTTCGGGGGACCATACACAACCGTTTCAAAAATGAATGTCCAGTGACCGGAGGAATAAATTGATATATGAAAAAATAGTCCAAAAGCAGGAAAGTTTCTCTGTCATGATCCGGAACACGGAAGTTTCCGGAGTCAAGAGCACTCACGACACTAAAACCGGAATGAGAGCCTATGAAGGAGGAAAATTAGGCATTACAGGCCTAATCGGTCCTGCAGACGACGATGAATTGAAAAGAACAGCCCAGGAAGCCCTTAAAACAGCTGTAGAATACCCTTTTGAACCCACAGGGGACAGGCAAGATTCATGGGAATACACAAATGAAAAATTTCTAAACGAAGAGCTTCTCGACAAAACCCATGACCTCCTCTCTGAACTGAAAAAAAGGCATTCTGAATTCGATTTTTCAAACAGCGTAACAAGACATAAAGAGAAAATCCGCATGTCCAACGACGCGGGTTTAGGTTTATCATATATCGACGATAATATCGCGAGTATTCTTTTCTTCAAACAGAAGACCTCGCTCAACATTCTCGACGGATACATCTTTCAGGTAAGCCGTTCTTTCCACGAAGAAGAAATTTTACGTCTCTCGGATATGTTCTGCTCCGGTTATTTAACCCAATGCCCTCTCAAAGCGGCGAAAAAGCACAATGTCGTCTTTTTAACAGGATCCCTGTCTGAATTTTCCTTTTTTTCTGAACACTTAAACGGTCTTAATGTGGGAATGAACACTTCATCGCTTTCTCATAAAAGGGGAGAGAAAGTTTTCAACGAGGGATTTACCCTTTTACAGACAAAGAACCCAGCGCTGACGTATTCCCAGTTTTTCGACTCCGAAGGGACGGTCAACCCCGGTTATGAATTCGCCTTAATTGAAAAAGGTGTCTTTATTAACCCTTACAGCGACAAAAGGACAAGCGCGAAATTCGGGTTCGTCAACACCGGAGCGGCTAATTTTCAGTTCGACGGAGCCCCTGTCCTCGCATCTCCGAATTTCCGCGCCAAATCCACAGTTAAAACTCTAAAAGAGCTCACAGGCGGGGAACATGCAATACTCGTCTACATCCTGTCCGGAGGGGATTTCACCCCTGAAGGCAATTTTGGATCACCTGTTCAGCTCGCTTTTCTGTTGGAAAACGGAGAGATAAAAGGCAGGCTTCCTCAGTTACAGATAAAATCCAACGTCTTCGACATGTTCGGGAAAGACTTTATCGGAATAACAAAAGAAAAACTCTCGGAATACTCTCCTGACCAGTATTTGGCAGTCCGAATGGAAGTGTCGGAAATTTAAGCGCCGAGTATGGCTTCAATCTCTTTCTGATCCACTATTTTCCTTATCAGAGAGGAGAAGTCAGGAGAGTTTTCAATGGGCTGTATTAGGAATAATTTTTTGCTCGCCTCTTCAAACCACAAACTCAGCGCCGCACTCCTTTCCGCACACTCTCTTTTGAGAGTGCCGAAATTTTTTCCATATTCCCTGTTTTCTGAAAGGACAAGCCCTCTTTTGAAAAGAAAACCGGCTTTTTTCTCGCATTTGCATTGATTTTCATTATTTATTATTCCGCAGTTTTCTTTCATGAAAGAGAGTATTTTCCTCCTCGACCTGGATAGCATCTGTCTGAAATTCTGACGGGAAACTCCGACTATCTGAGCTCCATCTTCCCCTTCTAAACCCAGAAGCTCTCCGATTATAAAGGCGAATCTGTGCCTTCTGTCGAGGCAGAGAATCATTCCCATCAGGCAATGGTTTCTCGTCTCATCGCAGAGTATTTTCGCTTCGACGGGGTTGTTCTCAAGCGTCGTATCCGGCGTGTTTCTTATGGCAAATGCGTATCTCTCAAAAGACACCATTTTTCTTTCGGCGTGAGACTTTCTGCAGTCCAGCAAATGATTGAGCATTATCCTGAACAGCCATGTTTTAAAAGAACTCTTTCTGCCGAAGTTCTTGAGGTTGGTTATCGTCTTTATGAATATTTCCTGAGAAGCATCTCTTGCTTCCTCTCTGTCACCGAGCATTTTGAAGGAAATATTATAGACGTATGACTGATATTTCCGGATTAATTTTTCGAGAGCTTCCTGTTTTCCGTTTAATGATTCCTCGACAAGAGACAAATCTTCAGCCGCTTGGGATATAATATCATTTTCGTTTTTTTTGTATTTCATCTGACTACTACGAGTTTATTTAATACTACCATTCTTTCGTTTTCCACCGCCAGAAAATAGACACCGGAATAATAACTGCCGGGATCTAAACAAAAGATATAATCTCCGGGATCAAGAGTTTTACCGCATAGAGCATCTTTGAGAGAGCCGTCCAAAGAGTATATTTTCACAGAGACAAAACACCTTTCGCGGACTGATAGTCTGAATTCAATTTTTGTTCCAATTGAGACCAAAGAATGTATTGTTAAAGTCCCGGCTCCTTCATCATTAGGCGTTTCCTCTACTCCGACATAATATGTTATATCCGGCAAATCAATTCTCTCGCCTCCTCCATAAGCTCCGATGTCCGCTCTTAAAAAGCCCATCGAAGGAAAAAGAGCCTGCCCCGGATTATACGGATCTTCAGGGTCTCCCGGCGTAAGCGGGTCGCCGGAATCGATGCAGGGCGATGAAGGTGACAAGTGCTTGTTGGTATCGGAAAAACAAGGGTTTCCCGAAATGTTTCCCGCCCCTGAATATCCGCCTTCAACACAGCTGTATCTTACAAGAACAATTCCCCCGGAACTTGTGTATATCTGAGGATTGCCGCCTGAATATGAAACGTTATCCCACAACACGCAGTTGCTGACTACCGCTTTACTGCCGATTATCCTTATACCGCCCCCACGCTGAAATGACGTGTTGCCTACAATTGTGTTGTTCTCAAGCAAAGTCGTATCTCCGGATGCTCCCCAGACCCATACTCCTCCCCCTCCAAAATCCTCGCCGCCTTCGTTGCACATGATAAGATTGTTTTTAATGACGCTGTTTGAATGATACTCCGAAATCCCTCCTCCGTATCTGCCTTTATTAAGTAGTATGACGTTGCCGGTGATTATCGGGCTTGCATCCGCTATTCTAATCCCTCCCCCTCCAGCGCTCTGCAGTCCGCTTGATAAACTTGTTTCATTTCCGACTATCAGATTTGCCTTGATGACCGGAGATCCGGAATCAATAAAAATTCCTCCCCCCTCCCTGTATAAGAGGTTAGCGTTGTGAACATCAGGCCAAACTGTTCCCTTTCCCCCGGTAAGAGTGAAGCCGCAGAGGACAGAGTTCGTATCCTCATGGTCTATAAATCTGACGCAGCTCGCAGTATCGGCATAAAGCGGCATGCTTCCGTCGATTATCGTGCCTAAAATGTCCGATTTTTCTCCGCTCAGTATATAACGGCTCGCGACAGTTATTTTTTTTCCGAAAAATCTTATGTTCTCGTAGTATTTTCCGTTATCCACAAGAACCGTGTCGTAGTCGACCGACGCATCTATGGCATTCTGTATAGTCGAGTAATCCAGCGGGACATTGAGCGTGGCGCCTTTGAGAAGAGAGGCAAAAAACAGAGCGGGAATAAAACACATATAAACTCCTTTCGTTTAATTTATTAGACTCTTATTAAAAGGCGCTGTGACAAAAAATTTTATCTTTATGAAAAAGTCTAAAAGGGTTAAAATACAGCTGAAAATAAAAAGGGGGCTCAATGAAAGCGCTTTCGCATTTTTCACTTAACCCCGACCCATACAAAGCCGGCATCCAAATAGCCGAAAAAGTTGCCGAGATAGATCCCGAGATTGTTTTTTTGTTTCCGACCATTCATTACGGAGGATCCCCGGAAACAGCTGAAGCGTTTTACGACGTAATCCAAAAAGAAGAGCTTTTTATTGTCGGAAACACAGGTGAAGGATTTTACGAAAAAAAGAACATAGCGAATGCGGGAGTTTCCGCTCTGGCTATAAACTCAGAAGGAAACATAAACTGGTTTCTGACAAGTCAAAAAGATGCCGTAAAAAACCCTTATGAGGCGGCGAAATTATGCATTGAACAACTCAATGAAAAATGCGACTCGTCCAAACCTCTCCTCTATTACATTGCTTCAGTATTCAAATCAGACGCCCAGAAAATTGTCAAAGCTCTTTCCGAATCTGTAAATGGCCCTCTGATTGGAGGTCTTGCGGGAGACGACAATTCTTTTAACAATTCTTTCGTCTATGCAGGCAAAGAAGTTTTCGACAACGGAATAGTGGCGCTCGCCATAAACGGCGCATTCCGCTTCGATATAAAGACAGCTCACGAGCTTCACCCCATAGGGATAAAAGACACGGTAACGGATACGGAAGGAACTAAGATAATCAAAATCGGCGGAATTCCCGCCATGGATTTCGTAGAGAGAGAGTTGGGCAAACCAATAGATCTGGTAGATCAGGGTGTTATCACATTCAAGGTTACCGGAAAAGACGAACATCAGGGGCATCAGATAAGGTCTCTTCTCCTGCCTGAAGAGGGATCCACGGGCAGAGGAGTTAACCTTTTCAGCGCCGTGGATGAAGGTTCCTCTGTCCAGGTCTGCCTCGCGTCCCCAGAAATGATTCTCAAGGACATTTCGGATATAGCCCTCTCTCTAAAAAGTCTTGATTTCGAACCTGTGGCGGCTCTCGTAGTGAGCTGTGCCGGTAGAAAAAAAGTTTTAGCTAATGACATTATCAGTGAAGTTCAAAAAATCGTTGAAAATTGCCCTTCCATAAAAGGACTCGCGGGTTTTCCTTCTTTTGGCGAATTCGGCAGCGTTAAAAACAAAAAGGAATATTCCAAACCTCTTTTTCACAACATGACTTTCTTTCTTCTTCTTCTCGGAGACTGAATTGGAAGAAGCTTTTTTAAGCCTTTCCCATTCTCCGCCACAAGGTTTTCTGATTTCGCCGCTTACAAAAAAAACACTGCTCGGAAACGACATAGCGGTTTACTGCGACAATCTCCAGGATTTTTTATCTAAATGCGGACACTACAAAGACAGGGTCTCAGGCACAGTAATCTCTTGCGGAGAAAACCTTTCTATTGAACATATAGGACCTAATTTATGGCATTTGACAATTCCAAAAGAGAATATTAACTCAGCGAGGCTTTACGCCGAAACATTCCTCAAGCTCGCTGCGGCAGCGAGAAAACTCTCTGAAGAGAATGCCTACTTGAGGCTTGAAATAGAAAGGGAAAGGGACAATCTCAAAAATGCATGGAAAAACTACAACGACACAATCGACAGGCTGGGTAAAAAAATTGACGACCTGCGAAAAGAGATAACCTTCCGGGAAAAAACAGAAAAAGACCTGAAACACAGAATTGAGTTTGAAAGCCTCGTCTCAGAGATAACATCAAAACTCGCCGCCGCGGACGCCGCCGCTTCTGTCCCAACAGTGACAAAATCACTGGACCAAATCCTCAATTTCACCGGCGCTCAACACGTTTTTCTCTTCGAATGCGAAGAAAAAACCGGATCGGCAAAAACATCTTTCGCGAGATCTAAATATTCAGCTGACAAAACTGCATCCTCTGAGACTATTTATCTTCTGAGAGAAGATCCGGTCTTTCTCTCGGGTCTCGATAAATTTGAAAGCGTCATCATACCGCCTCTTATTGAAAATTCAGGTCAATATCCGTCTTCGAGCATAGCTTCTCTGGCACAAGAAAATTCTTATCTTCTTCTCATACCGTCATCTATTTCCGGCGTTCTTTCAGGAATAATGGGACTCCTCAGGGATGTCCGCTCCGGGCCATGGAGTGAAGAGGACAAGAATTTCCTCAAATTTTTATCTGATACTTTTTTTGAATTTTTAGACAGAAATAAAATGGAGAGAAAGCTTATATCGAGCGAAAACCGCTTCAGGCAGATAACCCAGATGCTCCCTGAGGCAGTTATAGAACTTGACGGGAACGGATTTGTCACATATGCAAACAAAAAATTTTTCGAACTCTTCGGCTATTGCCAGCAGGATATAGAAAACGGCCTTTCCGCTTTTGATCTGATTGTTCCAGAAGAAAGAGAAAACGCAAAAGAGGCATTTGCAGACCGCATGATGACAAGGGAGACTGAAGCTGCTGAATATAGAGGTATGAAAAAGAACTCGGAAATTATTCCGGCTCTTTTTCACGGCAGTTTCGTCACAGAGGGAGAACACAGCGTAATAATCAGGGGTATTATTATAGATTTGACCGAAATAAGAAGATCAGAAGACGAAAGGCTGAAACTCAAGAAAATGGAATCTGTCGGCCTTTTAGCAGGCGGAATAGCTCACGATTTCAATAATCTTCTTTCGGGACTTTTCGGAAACATAGAAATCGCGAAAATGCTCACTCCTAAAGAAGAAAAATCATATCTATTCCTCGAAACAGCGTTACAAGCTATGGAAAACGCCAAAAATCTAACAAATCAACTCCTCACTTTTTCTAAAGGCGGAGAGCCTATAAAGGAGATTATATCTCTCGGAGAGCTCATACTCGAGACAGCCGAATTCTCTCTCAGCGGCAGTAATGTAAAACTTTTATCTGAAATTCAAAAAAATCTGTGGAAAATCGAAGCCGACAAAGGGCAGATAAGCCAGGTCGTCAGCAACATTGTCATAAACGCACAGCAGTCAATGCCTCGCGGAGGAGTCATTTCTATCTCTGCCGGAAATAGAGAATCGGATAGAGGCAGAGAGGTCATAGTGACAATAAAAGACGAAGGCATTGGTATTTCAAAAGAAAATCTCGAAAAAATCTTCGACCCTTACTTTACTACAAAAAAACAGGGCAGCGGCTTGGGCTTGACCATTTCGCATTCAATCATCAGAAAACACAGCGGATTGATTCAAGTCGAATCAATTAAAGGATCCGGAACCTGTGTGATTTTCACGCTTCCGGCTGCAGCAAGCGACGCCGATTCCAAGAAAGAGAAAGATGAAGACCGACTCCCCCGAAAAACCTTGAAAATACTCGTCCTCGACGACGATGAATTTCTCAGAGACATAATTGAGGCGATGCTGGGCATCTTAGGACACGAAGCCACCTCTGTAGGCGACGGGAGAGAAGCCGTCAAAAAATACAAAGAGCAATTTGACGCAGGAAATAAATTCGACGCAGTGATATCGGACCTCACGATACCGGGCAGTATAGGAGGAAAAGAAGTCGCCGCGCAAATTCTTAAAAAAAACCCTGAAGCAAGAATAATTGTAATGAGCGGATACGCCACAGATCCAGTAATGTCGTCTTATGAACTTTACGGTTTCAGGTCAAGGCTACCCAAGCCTTTTCGTTTCGAAGAATTAAAAAAAGCTCTATCCCAAGCTTTCAATAACCTCTAATATAACCCCTTTTTATTAAGCTTCAAATCCTCAATAATATTGATATATTTATAATATTAATTACTAATTTAATAAATATTAATATTATTAATATTTTTACTTGACAATATTAATTTATTTGATATACTTCTTTTCAAAAGGAGGTTCTATGAACAATAAATGTCCATACTGCAGAGAAGAAATGAAGGTCCTAGAAGTCGAATGCACGAAATGCGGGATAAAGCTGAGAGGCAATATCAGATTCTTTTCATTGCCTTCGCTGTCTGAAGAGACGCTTAACTTTATTAAAGTTTTTGTCTTTACGGAAGGAAACATAAAAAAAGTCGAAAAAATACTCAACTGTTCCTACCCGAAAGTCAAAAATCTTTTAAGGGAAGCAAAAACAGCCCTTGGAGTCAGTGAAGAGGACGGTGAAAATGAAAAAACGGATGTAGGAGGAATTCTCGACCTGTTAAAAGACGGAAAGATCTCATACGAACAGGCGATGGAGCTTATTCAGAAATCAAAGTGAAAGGAGATGTAGAAATGAAAACGAGAAAATCGAGGAATTCAATCTTTTCAAGAATAAATGCGGCAAAGACTTTTGACGGAACTATATTTTGGACAGGAAACCAAATTTTTATATGGTGAAGGGGGAAAAAATGAACTTTTCAATTAGCGACAAAAACCTGACTCTCGACGTCAACCTCAGAAACAGCAACCTCGAAATGGTTTTCGAGGAGAGGGAAGACGCCGAGGTGCTGTTTGAGGAAACTCGAAGAAATGCAGCGGAAGAAAGATTCAAAGTAAAACTCGAGGATGGAATTTTAACCTTAAGAGAGAGAAAGACCAAATCCTGGATGAAAAATTTCGCGCATGAACCCGACGACAAAGAGAAAATTACAGTAAAACTACCGTTAGACATTCAGCTAAAAGGATCAGTGATTTCATACGGAGGCGACATAGAAACAAAAGATATGAATTTTTCAGGAAAAATGCTCGTCTACAGCGGAGACGCAGTTCTCCAAGGAGACACCAAAGGCGATTCTGAGTTCAAGATATACAGCGGAGATCTGACTTGCGGTAAATTTTCAGGGAATTTCACCGCCCAGATTTACAGCGGCGACATAGAGATTAAAGAGGCTTTTCTGGAATCAATCGAGCTTAAAAGTTATTCCGGAGATATCCGAATCACGGGCTCTTTCAATCTTTGTAAAAACTCCGAAATAAAAACTCTTTCAGGCGACACTTCTTTGACTGTAAAAGATTTTACAGGAGATTCGGAACTGCTCGTCAAATCTCTCAGCGGCGAAGTGACAATCGACGGAGAATACCCCCCCGAAAAAATAAGGGTTCAAAAACTTTCCGAGAAATTCGCCGATATGAACGCGTTTCATCTCCCCAGATTCAGGAAGATATTCTCAGAACTCGACGGTATCCGCGCCGGCAAAGAAAAGGAAATCCGAATTGACGAAGACTCGGCAAATATCCAAAAAATACTCGACATGGTTTCACAGGGAAAACTCGACGCTTCTTCCGCCGAAAAACTCATTATAGCCATCAGGAAATACTAATGCTCACAGCTCTTTATTTTTTCCCCAGTCTGTTTTTATACGCCATCCTTAAAGGAGTCATAATAAAAATCAGCATTCCTGCGAGGATAATAGTCAGCTCACTCGTGGCGGTTCTTTTTTTGATTCTTTTCACGGCTTCACTTAAATTCAACACAATTCTGCTCATTTTGACGCAGATCTATCTCGCGACGAGTCTTTTGGAATATCTGCTTCTTAATTTCGAAGTGGCGCTCAGCGCAAGATTTTTCGATTCTTACATTTACATTAAATCAGAACAGGTAGTAGTTAGATATTCGGTGTTTAAGCCTCTTTTAATTATCGCGGCGAATATTCTTCTCTTTGTAAAAAAGGCGCCTCTTCTCGGTTTGAAAGACGACATAAATCTTTCCGTTCTGTCGAGAAAAAACGTCGATCTAAATATTAAGATATAGGAGGATAAAATGAATGAAAAATCAAAAATTTTAGAGATGCTCAATGAGGGCAAAATAACAGCAGAAGAAGCGGAAAAACTGCTAAACGCTGTAAACGAAGTTAAGTCATCAGAACAGAAGACAAAAAAGGATGCTAAAATTATCGCTTCTGGAAACCCTTCCAAAGGTAAAATAAAAATTGACGTAGTGTCTTCCGACGGAGACAACGTGAAAATATCCGTTCCCCTGAAACTCGTAAAAGCCATAGATAAAATGCTGCCGAAAAACGTCGCTGAAGATCTCGAAGAAGAAGGCATAAACCTAAAAGAACTTCTTCTAAACATTGACGAGACCATGGAAGAACTCGATGAAGATCTCGTCAATGTAGTTTCTTCAGACGGCGACACAGTGAGGATATATATCGAGAGATGAATCTTCCGGCATCAAGATGACCTCAAGCTCCGTTTGTGCTATCATTTGAGCCTATGCCACTATTATGCAAAAAAGCTTTTCTGAGCATAGGCTCAAATGACGGATGGAGAGGATTCAATCTGGGGCTCGCCCTTTCAGCCCTCAAACTTTCTCCTTTCATAATTACAGAATCCGTTTCCTCGATCTACGAAGAAGATTTCATAGGAGCAGAAGGACCTTCAATACTGACTTGCGTCGCGATGATAAGAACCGCCCTTTCGCCGCATTTTCTTCTTTCAGTCCTCAAAGAAATTGAAAGTAGAATCGGCAGAATAAAAGGCAGGCGGTGGTCTCCAAGAACAATTGACTTGGACATAATAGATTACGCCGGCTGGATTTACGCGGACGAAAATCTTATTCTACCTCATCCGCGTTTCGATGAGAGACCGGCGACCGCGGCGGCACTCATTGAGATTAATCCTCTCTGGATTCATCCCCTAAAAAAAAAGCCCTTAAAAATTCACGCTTCTTCATATCGGATCTTAGAGAATGAAAAAGCGTTTTTATAAACTTCTTAAAATTTCCTTTTTAGTATTTTCTGCTGTTTTTTCAATGTGGTTTTTTGTCAGGACAATGCCTCTTTTTTTCCCTATGGCCGATTTCAGAATACCTTCTCCCGAAACGGAAAATATAGCCCGATCCTTTATGCTTTCGACTGGCTGTGACCTGAGTTCATACGAGTGCGGAGCTCTTCTAAAATGCGACGAAAACGCTCTTTTTTACGCTGAAAACAATCTCGGGTCCGACGGCGCTCAGGAGTTGATCCGCGACGGTTTTAAGATATACTACTACGATCTCTATTTCAAAAAAAATGGTCAAAGCGAATTTTTTGTAGTATCCTGCCATCCGGATTCGGGGGTAATAGGCTGGAAGAGGTTCATTCATGACGATTTTCCCGGAGATACTATCGGAGAGCAAAAGGCTCTTGAAATAGCCCGTGATTTTTTTCCGGATAACAAATGGAATCTCATCGGAATAAGCAGGACCGTCCGTGTAAACAGGTCGGATTATGACGCCTTGTTCGACCGAAAAGACCCTTCTACGGGAGATCTTCGTGAAATAGCCTTTTTTTCAATCGCCGGCAAAGACCCTTCCGGTTTTGGAAAAAATATTTTTGTTCCCTCTTCTTTTACGGATTCTCTTAGAACCGAACAAGGCAGAAAAGAAGCTTTGACCGTCGCCGGATACCTTTTCATGAGCGCAGGAGGAATATTCGCCTTTGTCTATCTCATAAGAAAAATCAGCAAAACCCCGGATTTCGTCGCTTTGTATTCCCGCGCCATTATTCTCGTTTCGCTGTGCTGGTTCGGGACAATACTCCTTGAAACACCGCTGATGTTCGCTTCCTGGAACCCTCTTTGGCCGAAAGCTCTCTTTTACATGAGATGGGTGATATTTAAAGTGATAGGTGAGATACAGATACTCGCCCTTTTCGTGTCTCTATTGTTCGCAGGTTATGCTTTTGCCATGTCGGAAAAAAACAACAGAGAAAAATCATTCCAGAATCTTTTCGGCAAAAAAATATTTTCCCGGGAAACGAGCAAATCCATCGTTACGGGAGTTTTAGTCGGCATGATAGGCGGAGGGATTTTCGCCGGACTGTGTCTTTTATTCAGAAAATTATATCCGTATTCTTTTTTTATTCAGCCCCGCGGATTCTATCTTTACATACTCAATTCCCGGATTCCCGCAGTTTCATCTGCCCTCTATTTTCTTCTCATTGCCGTTATCGAAGAAGTCGGCTACAGACATTTCGGGACTATGCTGACAAAGAAAATATTCCGAAATATACCCGCTGCAGTTATCGCGGTTTCCATAGTCTATGGATTAACTCATTCCGCCCTCGATTTTCTACCACCTTTCGATCCGTTTTGGGGCAGGGCTATATTGATGACCTGCATAGGAATTTTCTGGTCTTTCGTCTATCTTAAAACCGACCTTTTGACAGTCATAACAGCACATTATCTCAGCGATCTTTTCATTTTCAATTTACCCTTCCTTGAAAAGTCCTCCCCTCCTTCTCTGATACTGTCTTTTTTCTGTATTTTCTGGATATTGCTCATTCCAGCCGTCTCTTTTCTTTTTAGAAGATTTCCGCTTGGACATCACTTAAAATGATCCATTTTTCTGTTGAAAATATCTCTATTAAATGTTTTACTTTTTCTGGATATCATTTTTATGAAAAACAAAAACATTTATGGACTCGTGTCTTATCGCGGTTTGCCGGCTGATAGAATTCCATTGGCATATAAATACATCATAAATTAAGGGAGGAATCATGCCTGCTGATATAAATCTCTCTGTCAAATGCCCCAAATGCGGGAATTCCCTGATGGACAAGGAACACAAAATCGGCGGAGAACCGAGCGTGTTTTTCAACATAGAATATGAAGGCAAAAAATCATGGGTCAGGTTGAGTTCTGTTTACGGAGATTATAACCATGAAATCGGCGTCGAAATGGTTCACGGAAAGACCGCGGATTTTTTCTGTCCTCACTGCGGAGAAAATCTTGCAGAGGATATTCCCTGCTCTTCCTGCGGCGCTCTTTTGTGCTCAGTCGCTCTCGATCAGGGAGGCCTCGTTAATTTCTGCACGAGGAGAGGGTGTAAAAACCATTCCATAGAATTCAAAGAATTAGAACATGCCGCAAAAATGTTCGAGGACAAATACGGCTGGGCCGGAGACACCGAAATAACAGTGGAAAACATCAAACAAGCTCCTGAAAAAGAAATTATTTCTTCCGGAGCTTATCTTTACTGCTATTGCCCTTTTTGTGAAAGGGCGCTCAACGAGAAAAACACTATAAAACTGCTCGTCAGAGGAATAGACGGCACTGAAGGTTTTTTATTTCTCGACCCTCATCTGAATTCTTTTTCCCACAAATCCACAATAGAATTGCCAGACAATGAAGAAGTGGCAGATCTCAAGTGCCCCCACTGCAGCAAAACCTTGATGCTACAGGACAACCAGTGTAAAAAATGCGAAGCCAAAACAGCCTCTTTCAAAGTTTCCGCAATGACAAAACTTGTAGATTTTATTTTCTGCGCGAGAAAGAATTGTCATTGGCACGGCGTCAGCAATGAGGACCTCGCATTAATAGAACTTGAAGACAGTCTCGAATGGTAGGAGTATAAGATGTATCCGGTCATTGAAAAGACACTAATAGCAGAAAATACAATCTGCCAATTTACGGTCAAAGCACCTGAAATAGCAAGAAAAGTTCTCCCCGGACAGTTCGTAATAGTCAAGGCTACAAACGAAGGAGAGAGAATTCCGCTCACTGTGGCGGATAAGAACACTGAAGAGGGCACAATCACTCTAATATTTCAAGTAATTGGCAAAACAACTGCTATACTCCGGAACCTCGGAATCGGCGAAAACATAAAAGACGTTGTAGGTCCTCTCGGAAAGCCCACGCATCTTGAAAATTTCGGCACAGTCGTCTGCGTCGGGGGGGGAACGGGCATAGCAATTCTTCATCATCTCACAAAAGCGCTCTACGAAATGGGCAATGAGATAATCTCCATAATAGGAGCGAGGACGAAATCGCTTATAATCATGGAAAAAGAAATGGGACTGATAAGCCATCAACTCCTCGTCTGCACAGATGACGGTTCTTACGGCACAAGGGGTTTTGTAACAGACCTGTTAAAAGATGTCATATCCAAGAGACAAGATGTCAAACAAATAGTCGCTATTGGCCCGACTCCCATGATGCGCGCATGCGTCGAGACCGCCAAAAATCCGTATATTCCGATACTCGTCTCATTAAACCCTATAATGCTCGATGGAACAGGTATGTGCGGTGTCTGCAGGTGCACCGTGGGAGGAAAAACTAAATTCGCTTGCGTCGACGGACCGGATTTCGACGGTCACGAAGTGGATTTCGACGAACTCGACAAAAGGCTCAGAATGTATCTTATACAGGAGCGAGAATCACTTTTATCCTCTATCAAATAGGCGGTGTTCATGAACAGCATAACTGATTTCAAATATATTAAATACGGTTCTAAACTTCAGACTTACTGCCCGAACTGCCACAGGGGTTTGAACAAAAAATACCCTCAAAAAGGGACTGAATTCGTCGAAGTCGGCATAGAATATTCCGGGAATAAAGGTAAACTGAAGCTCAGCCCTTATTTGAATATTTTCGATGTCGAACTTACAATAGATATGCCCGAAGGAACGACTGCAGAAGACATTTTTTGCCCTTATTGCAGTCAGTCTTTTATAGTAGATACCAGAAAATGCGAACTCGGCGACCACAAAATCGCAAAAATCTACGTATCCGCTTACTCTCGCCTTCTGCCTTTTTACATCTGCGCGCAAAAGGGATGCACTTGGCACGGTCTTGAAAAGGAAGACGAAGGATGGCTGAAAATCCGCATACCAAGACAGAAAATGACAGAGCAGGACCCTTATATGCGCATCATGAACTTCGACGAGGTCCCTCTCGGGCTGAGAATGGAACAGGCGGCGCTCGAAGCATACCGATGTATGCAATGCCAGAAACCTATGTGCATAGAAGGTTGTCCGGTAAACATAGATATTAAGGAATTTATCGGCTGTATTCGCGAGAACGACATGATAGGCGCGATAAGGAAAATAAAAGAGACAAATTCACTTCCCGCGATATGCGGCAGAGTTTGCCCGCAGGAAATACAATGCGAGGCAAAATGCATTCTCGGAAGAAGCGAAGAACCTGTGGCGATAGGAAATCTCGAAAGATTTGTCGCGGATTACGAAAGAGCCATGGGCGTTCACATTCCGCCAAAATGCCCCAGAACCGGAAAAAAAGTAGCGGTAATCGGATCCGGACCTTCAGGACTCACTATGGCATCAGAAATGTTAAAATGCGGTCATGATGTCGTGGTCTATGAAGCCCTGCACGAGTTAGGGGGAGTCCTCGTCTACGGCATACCTGAATTCAGACTTCCAAAGGAAATCGTCCGTCAGGAAATTGACTATTTGAAAAAACTTGGGGTCGTTTTCAAGACAAATCATGTCATAGGAAAAATATACACCGTAAAAGAGCTTTTTGAGGAACTCAATTTCAACGCCGTCTATATCGCTACGGGCGCCGGACTTCCGAAGTTCATGGGAATACCCGGGGAAAACGCACCCGGTGTTTTTTCGGCGAATGAATATCTGACGAGGATGAACCTGATGAAGGCTTATATGTTTCCGCGATACGACACTCCAAACCCGAGAGGAAGGAGGGTATCAGTAGTCGGCGGCGGAAATGTAGCCATGGACTGCGCTAGAACCGCGCTTAGATCACCGGGGACGGAAAAGGTGTCACTCGTCTACAGGCGTTCAAGGGATGAAATGCCGGCGAGAAAAGAAGAAATTGTCCACGCCGAGCATGAAGGGATTGAATTTCACATTCTGACAAATCCCGTATCAATAAATCAGGACAAAAGAGGAAATGTCAGCTCAATAACATGCATTAAGATGAAACTCGGTGAACCTGATGATTCCGGAAGAAGAAAACCTGTGCCAATCGAAGGATCAGAATATGAAATCGGCTGCGACATGGTCGTAATAGCCATAGGCACGGGCCCCAATGAAGTCTTGTTTCAGGGAACTCAGGAAATGAAGAGAAACAAATGGGGTTACATCGAAGTAGATCCATCTACAGGAAGGACATCTCTTGACGGTGTTTGGGCGGGAGGAGACATTGTGACCGGTTCGGCGACTGTCATTCTCGCCATGGGAGCCGCTAAAGAAGCGGCAGCCGACATCGATGAATATCTCAGGAAAAGCTGATCAACCGCTATTTTTGAGAAACCGAAGATCTCCTTTACGGAAGGTGAATCCTTCGAGGTCATACAAGGCGAAAAGCAACAAGCAAAGTTTTCTGTTCGCCCCAATCATATCTCTGAACCCGGCTACTGTTATACCTTCTTTGTCTCCTTTGAGTTTATCTTTGAGTATTTTCCTGGCTTTTTCAACAGTCATTGCCGATATATATTCTTCTTCAATTCTATAGACTTTTTTAATCTGAACCAGATAGTTGAGAACAAGTTTCAACTCTTTTTCGCATATTTTTGAATTTGCCGCATGTTGTGATATCTCTTCGTATTTCGGGACTTTTGAACCGAAACTCTCAAGGAATTTATCCATGATTTCGACCTGCTTGAGAAGTTTCGGGTCAAGAGAAGGGCTTTTTCCGGCGAAAAACCAGCTTTCGCCCTTTTTTTGAATTTCTCCTTTCTCTCTCATCTCTTCGAGTATGACTCCTATGAGATCTGAAAACGCTTTGCTTTTATTCGCATAAGCTGAATTTTTAATCTCCTCGAGACTCGGCCCTCTGTTGAGAAGGGGATTTTTTTCCACGAACGCGCCTATCAGGGAAGGCAGTCTCTTTCTCAGTGAAATCTCTTCTTCCCTTCTTAAGGCGATGTAGTCGTTTTTGAAAGGAAGAAAAGAAACGGCTTTAGATTCACTCCGTATATCGAGCAGGATGTTCTCGTGGATGTTCATTGAGCGGGACAATTCAGAAAGTTTTTCAGCTCCTCCTCTTTTTAGTATTTCTTCCTCTACGGCGGCGGGTAAACCTCCTTCTGCTATCTTAGACAGTTTTCCGATCAGGCTGGGCGTCCTCCGTCTGTGATGCAGAGGAGCGACATCCAAAATATAACCTCCTCCGAGAGTGCAGTCGTCTGAAGAGTTTCTCAAGACGAATCTGTCTTTGTATCTCGCCGCGACAGATCTGGAGAGATGTATCTGGACATCCCCCGTGTCGCCGGGATTCAACGCCTTGGCGCTGAGAACGTGAAGTCTCGCCTGCTGTTCATGGGTTCCGAGAAGAAAGATTATGTTAGACCAAAGAGAGAGTTTCCTGCTTTCCTTAAAGACAGTAATCCTTGCGTCTATCATCATTGTCTCCGAAAGCTTTCTGTCCGAGAGAAGACTTCCTCTGAAAAAATCTTTTCTGTCGAAACCAGAGAGGTTTATAGAGGCTCTGTCGCCCGAAAAGACATCTTCTGTCTCCTCTCCGTGTCTTTCCATCCTTCTGATCCTGTATTCTTTACCTCCTCCGGGAATGACAGAAATTCTGGAGTCTTTTCCTGCTTTTCCCTCAATTACTGAACCTGTCAAAACGCTCCCGAAACCCGGTATGCTGAAAATCCTGTCAGGATACATTCTGAATATGCCCACGGATTTCTTGGGTTGAGATTCCTCGACCAGCCTCATTATCTCATTTTTAAGCTCATCAATGCCCTGTCCTGTCACGGAAGAAATTCTCAGTAACGGCTGTTTGTCAAGAAAAGTGTTTTTCGTAAAGGATCTTATGTCCTCTTCAGCTATTTCCGCTGTTTCAGCGTCCACTGCGTCAATTTTCGTCATCGCGACAAGTCCTTTTGAAACGCCGAGAGTCTGCATTATCCAAAGATGTTCTTTGGTCTGGGGCATTATCCCGCTGTCTGCAGATATTACAAGAAGTGCAATATCTATTCCGCTGGCTCCCGAGACCATTGTGTGAATGAAATCTTTGTGCCCAGGCATATCGACAATCCCGATACTGTCGCCCGAAGGCAGTTTAAGATGAGCAAAACCGAGATGAATAGTAATGCCTCTTTTCTTCTCTTCGTCATGAGTGTCGCAGTCAATTCCAGTGAGAGCCCGGACGAGCATTGTCTTTCCATGGTCGATATGACCTGCGGTTCCCATGACAAAATGCTTCAAATTTCTCCTCTCTTTATGTTTTCAGAGATTTTTAAGACAGATTCCGCAATATAACACAAGTCCCTTTCATTTATTGTCATGACGTCAAAGACAAGATTTCCCTTTCTGAGGACAGATACGATAGGTGTTTTTTCGCGCATTAGACCAAAATAAATCTTTTCCGCAGTTTTGTCTTTTTTGCCTTGAAAGTCAAGAGCCGCACAGTAGCTGTCAATTTTTATGTCAGTCAGCGATCCACCGCCGCTTTGCGCCGCGCTCTTTTCCAGATATGCGTCAAATCCTCTTTCTTTCAGCAGTTTCGTGAGTTTTTCCGCCCTGAGTCTGAGATCTTTTTCGGTTGAAAGTATCATTTTAACAGCCGGCGCGGCTATGGAGGAGTTCAGAGCGTGCATGACTGCTACTGAGCCGAGCGCCGCCAAGGTCAGCTTTCCCACCCTAAAAGCTCTCATCATTGGGGCTTTTTTGAGTTTTTCCACATCTTCTCTCCTGCCGCATATTATTCCCGCCTGCGGGCCGCCGAAAAGCTTGTCTCCGCTGAAAGTCACAAAATGAGCGCCGGATTTGACAGCGCTTTTTATATCCGGTTCGCCGTAAAGATTTTGTCCTAAAGAGCTGTCGACGCATCCGGAGCCGAGATCGTAGAGAAGAGGGATTTTCTTCTCGGCAGAAAGTTTTATGAGGCTCGAAAGTGATGTCTCTTCCGTAAAGCCTTTTATAACATAATTGGATTTATGGACTTTGAGAAACATTGCCGTTTTTTCACACGCTGCGCCTGCATAGTCGGAGATCCGCGTTCTGTTTGTCGTGCCGACTTCGATCATTTTCGCTCCTGAAGCTTTCAATATTTCCGGAATTCTGAAAGATCCGCCAATTTCTACAAGTTCGCCCCTGGAGACTATTACTTCTTTTTTTTTCGCAAACTCTCCGAGCACGAGCATCAGAGCGGCGGCATTGTTATTTACAACTGCGACAGACTCTGCGCCTGTGAGAAATTTCAGCGTATCCTCGACGCAGTCGAGCCTTTTTCCTCTTTTGCCCTTGGTAAGGTCGAACTCGAGATCGCAATAGCCGGAACATACTTCTGAAATCTCTTTTACGGCTTCTTCCCCCAGAGGAGCTCTTCCGAGGTTGGTGTGGATGATAACTCCTGTCGCGTTAATTATTTTTTTAAGCTTTGAACCGAAGATTTTTTCAAGCTCTTGTGCGGATAGGGATTGAATTATCTTTTCAGCGTCTTTTTCAGAAGATAGGACACTGCCGTTTTTCACATCCTCAATGGCTTTTCTTACGGAGTAAAGAACGGCTTCTCTGCCGTATTTTTCCGTAATCTCAACGAAAAACTCCATTCTGAGAATCTTTTCGACGCTCGGAATATTTCTTCTGACCCCTGAGTTTTTTTTTACTGGACACCGCCCGTTTAAGATTAAAAAACAGAGAGGGCAGGAATCGAACCTGCCACGGACGGTTTTATCCGGCCGCTACTGGTTTTGAAGACCAGCTGGACCACCAGATCCT
>JAFGIG010000127.1 GCA_016929715.1 Caldifarciminota bacterium | reverse complement strand
TTACACAGGAACAAATCCCTACATATCCCTTCTTGAGACAACAATCGACGATATTTCAGGAAACAACAACGGCCGTCTCGATCCAGGAGAAACAGCCGGTCTTACAGCAACAATAAGAAATTCAGGGGGAGTCAATTTTTCTGACATCACTTCAACTTTGATTACATCCGATCCCTACATAACAATAAACGACAATACAGGACATTTCGGCGCTCTGCCGATAGACAGCGTAAAAACCAACTCATCAGACCCGTTTGCCCTTTCTTGTTCTCCGTCCGCTCCGGAAGGCCATCAGGCGCAATTCGGCCTTATCCTCGCAGACGGAGGTTTCTGCGACACAATCAATTTCAACCTGACAATAGGCAGATTCGATTATCTCGTCCTCAATCTTGATCCCACGCCGCAGTCGGGTGCCGCTATTGACAGCATTCTCGGCTCTCTCGGATATTCCGGTGTCCATACAACAGGCATGCCTTCTGATTTGTCATGTTTCAAGACAATGTTTGTCTGCCTCGGAATTTGGCCGAACAATACAGTCCTGTCCGCCTCAGGGGCATACGCTGCGCAAATCGTCAGTTTCATAAACGATGGAGGCAGAGTCTATATGGAGGGCGGAGACATGTGGTATTACGATCCCATGTCCGGTGGAGGATATAATTTCGGGCCGCTTTTTGGCATTCAAGCCATTGCTGATGGATCCGGAAATCTCGGACCGGTTCTCGGCATCACTGGAACTTTTACGTCAACAATGAATTTCAATTACAGCGGTGAAAACAACTACATCGACCAGATAAACGCCTCAGGATCCGGTTTTGTCATTCTCAGAGACGGAAATGACAATTACAATTGCGGAGTCGCCAACAGCGCAACTGCATATAAAACAGTTGGAACCAGCTTTGAACTGGGCATGCTCACAGACGCCGTCGACGCCTCAACGAGAGCAGACCTTCTCGACTCTATAATGACTTTTTTCGGTATAAATTCGAGTTCTGTCGAAGAACAGCCTGTCCTGACTTCACCTTACATAAATCTGTCTGTGTCGCCCAATCCTTTCTTCAAAGAAATCTCCGTCCGTTTTACCGCTCCGTCAAATTTGCATGCCAGAGTTGAAATATTCGACCTGACGGGAAGGCTCGTCAAAGATTTTCATTTCGGAAGGCATGACGGAGAAAGGCTTATAAACGTCAACTGGGAGGGCAGAGACTTTTCGGGTTGTTTTGTCCCTAAAGGGGTTTATTTTGTCAACGTCGTTACCGGAGAAAATTCAGCTCAAGAAAAAATAATCTTTGTCGAATGAAAAAAGGGGGCGACAGCCCCCTTTTTCATAATGTCCCTTTCATGTATTTTTCTCTTTTTCTTTTTTGGAGACGTTCAACTGAATATCTGAGCATAGTCCTCGGCATCTTTCTGCAGTGTTTGTCTAAAAAATTCTCGAGTGCGCCTGAATCCCTTTTACCGACTTCTCTGAGCATCCATCCTGTTGCTTTGTGTATGAGGTCATGTTTATCGCAGAGTAGGATTTCAGACAAATTCAACGCGTCTTTGAAATCACCTCTTTTTATGAAAGTGAATGTGGATATAACGGCGATCCTTTTCTCCCAGAGGTTCTTCGAGGCAACCAGCTTGTAAAGCACCGACCTGTCTTTGTCTTCGAGATACGCACCCACGATTTTCGGAGCGGACAAATCGACAAGGTCCCAGTTGTTCACGCGTTTTTTCTTCTTGAAGTAAGTTTTAAATACCGCTTTTTTTTCGTTTTCGTTTCCTTTTTCGAATTTTCTGACGAGCACAAACAAAGCGAGCATTCTTTCCTCGTGAATTTCAGAATCGAGCATTTTTTCGAGAATTGTGAACTTGGTATCTTTAAATTTTATTGAAAGCTCTCTTAGAACAGGCACGGCAATTCCGTAAAAGACATCACCCTCGCCGTATTCACCTTTACCGGTTTTGAAAAACCTCTGGAGGACAGAAGCTTTTTCAGGGTCCGCCTCTTTTTTCAACGCAAGTGTAATCTCTCTGTGGGGGTTATTATCAGAATTCAAATATCACCCCTCCCACTATCATCCTGCCCATCTGATAGACTGTCTCAACTTCGCCGTCTTCAGCGTAATAGTATTCCCAAACATTCGGATGGTTGAATAAATTTTCAACCTCGAAATACGAAACAAGATTCCAGGACTTAAAATACCATCTGTTTGAAAAAAGAACATCGAACCTTTGATAGGGTTCGACCCTCGCCGAATTGTAGGGTTGATCAGGATCTGTAACCCATCTTCTCCATTCGAAATGATATGTGACGGGGGTGTATGGTTTGCCTCCCAGATATCTGTATTTAAAAGAGTATTCCGATACATCAGAGGGCACAAACGGAAGAAAGGCGATAAACTTATAAAAAATTGAACCCGAAAATTTTTTATACCAGTTTTCCCTGAAAAATTCTTTCCTGTAACCGGCTATTGCTGTGAATACATTGCCGTAGTCAAAATCCCAACTGTATTCTTCATTTTTATCACGAGGATCGTATGCTCTCGCCACGGAGTAAGAATAACTTACGGTGCCCCAAAAATTCTTCATTACTTTTTTCTGCAGGAAAAATTCAATTCCTTTGGCGTAGCCTTCGCCTTCGTTGACAAAAACGCCGTCCCAGTCGTTCGGGTCCGGTGTCGTCGAAGACCTGTCTATAGGCACATCTCGGTAGTGTTTGTAATAACCCTCAATAGTCGCTTTTACATCGTCTGCAAAAAGGTGCTCAATTCCGACGACAATCGTCTCGGTGTATTTGCTCTTGAGAAAATGGTTTTCCGGATCAAAAGCGAGTTCAAACCACTGAGGCGACTGAAAATGCATTCCAAGAGCCGCGTTCAGGTCTGTTCCCGGTGCAAGGTGGAAAGACAGCGATAGCCTCGGCGAAAGACAATCAAAACCCGTGTATTCAAATTTGTCGTATCTTAAGCCCAAACCAAGAGTGAGAAAAGTTCCTGCGTTGTGCCTGAGGTGCGCGTATCCGCCGTATTTCCATGTATCGGCTTTTTCGTCTATGTCGATGACTGTTATATAATTTGTCGTGTCAATAATGTTGCCAAGCGAGTCATAAATAAATAATGTGTCCGGCCTTGCCCATGTTTTATAATGAAAAGTGACGTTTTTTATGAATACCCCGAACGAAAGTTTTGTGTGTCTTGCGAAGTTTAAGTTGAGGTCGAATTTAACCGTATTTTCTCCCTCTTCGGAGTTGTTGAGCAGGTATTTGTTGTCAAGCGTGTCGATGATGTCATGGTTCCAAGTGCTGAAAGTCCTGGAAAACGTCAGATTGTAGTATCCGAGGGAATACAAAGATTTCAGATTTACCCCGACTGTGTATTGATCTGATGTTGCCGAAATATTCTTTATGTCATCGTATATCTCTTCGTCTTCTTCCTGAGAGCTTTCAATTTTGATCCAGTCCTTGCCGTAAATGCCGAGCAGAGAAATTTTTCTCGTGTAAGACAGGTCGTAAACCGCCTTGAAATGGATGTTGTAGTAATGCGGGACTGCCGTCAATCCGAAACTCGAAGCGATAAGAGAAAGATAACTTCTGTGGGCGGAAACGAGAAAACTCCCTCTTCCGACATGTCCTTCCAGAGTTCCTCCGGCTCCCGCCATGCCTAGGTCGAATTTGTAGTGAAACTTATCCCGAACCCCTTCCCTAAGAGTTATATCAAGGACACTTGACGCCTTATCTCCGTATCTGGCAGGAAAAACTCCCGCCATGAAATCCAGGCTCCTTATGAAATCCGTGTTGATAACGCTGACAGGTCCGCCTCCTGTGCCCTGCCATCCAAAATGATTGGGATTGAGCATTTCGACATTGTCGACTAGGAAAAGATTTTCTCCGTAATTCCCTCCCCTGACTATTATTTCATTGTTCTGATCGCTTCCGGAAACGACTGCAGGTAGAGCCTGGACAGCCCTCTGGACGTCGTAAACGCCCCCGGGCTGTGAAATTATTTCTTCAAAATCCATGCTTCTCGTCGATACGACTGCATCTTCCGGTTTTTCGAAAAATTTCGGTCTTACCGTTATACCCTCCATATGCAGGAGTTCTTCCTCAAGTTCAAAATCAATGTAAGTCGGTATGTTGGGTCTGACGGTTATGCTGTTTTTCACGAGAGTTTTGTAACCCATTCTCATTGCCCTTAGGTTATAGTTTCCCGGAGACAAACCTTCCAATTGGTAAATTCCGTCAACTCCAGCTATCACTCCTGTTATCAATTTGCCGTCGAGGTCGTAAACTGTCACGTTGGCGCCGATGACAGGCTGATGCGTGTGAATGTCAATGATTTTGCCGGTAATGCTCACGGCGCCATGCAAAGATGAACAAAAAATAACAAAAACAATCGTCGAAAACATTTTTTTCAAGTTCCGCTCCTTTTTCTATTCAAGATGTAGCAATCCGAATGTTTCGGGGTCGAAATCTATTGGAGTCTGCCAGTCGGCATAAGCCTCTTTACAGGGTTGTTTTCTCCTGAAGTTCAGGAGCATAACTTTGCCGGATTCGAGTGACATGCAATTCAACTGAGATATAGGTATTCGCGCTTCAAATATCCAGCAATCGTCGTTGAGATTTACCACCCATTCCATTTCACAGTTCCATTCAGTTTTTCCCTGGTATAAACCGGATGTGTTTTTTTCGAGAATTGCGTCGTATATGGTTCCGAGAGGAGTGCAGTATATCTGATACATGACCTCTCTGCTCGTGTCCGGCATTATAAAATAACCGACGCAATCCTCCGAAAATATATTCTCGTCTCTCTCAGTTCCGCTCGTTATCAATGTATTTGGTCCATCATAATCGCATTTAACCGAAAGATAGAGATTCTCAGGGTCGTATGCAAAATAAAATTCAACCCCGTCTGTTTTCGAAGGCACTCCGCCTTGTGAAAAAAAATCCCTCTGGGGTTCTCTCCAGCATAGCTCATCGATGTTTCCGTCAATGATCACAGCATCTTGTGCCCTTGCACAAAGAGCGCTTCTCCTAACCGATATATTTTTAACTAAAGGAAAAAACATGCCTTTTCTCACGGGATAATCCAAACTCAGTGAAGGCAGAGGATAGAGATTCCCGGATAGATTAAAGCACACACTGAAAATCGTAGAATCCCCGGGGGGAATTTCAAGCGGTTTTTCAATCAGTGAGGCCGTCCATCCTTCGGGAACATTGATTTTCAATGTATCCAAAATTGTCTGGGTGTTTGAAAGATTCCTCACGGCTATCCTCGCTATAGCATCCTTCAGGGCAAAGTTTTGTTCGATCCCCAAAGGATCTAGAATTTGTATTCCCGCATTTATAGCCCTATCTGCGAACTGGATGTCAGCGACAGTGACATTATCCCATGAAAGAACTCCATCGAGAGAAATAACTGCGATGTTTAACCCTTCCTTGTCTGCCGTGACGAGCAAAAAATGATACTCGGGGCCGAGAATTCCAAGATGAGACTTCGCTCCGGAACTTCCTACGCCTGTATACTTAATACCGTCTATTTCCGCGCTGAAGTATATATGGTAATGTCCCGTGAAAACGGCATCCACTCCGTATTGGACGAAAAGATCATGAAGTTGTTCATTTTCTCCGCGGGACAGCGTCTCGAACCAGAAAGGTTTGTGGTAAAAGACAAATGTCTGGATGGCTCCTGTATTTTTTTTCAGGTCTTCCTCAAGCCATTCAATCTGATCAGGTGAATACTCCAATGAACTTTCCAGGCGCGAATTATCCAAAACAATAAAATGGAATCCTCCTCTGTCAAACGAATAATAGGGTTCGCCGATAAGTTCCCTATATATCTTTTCCTGGATTTCATTTGTAATATCGTGATTGCCGGGCGTGAAAAAGAATGGACAGGAAAGGGCTCTTATGTAAGGCAGAATATCGTTCCACTCCTCTCTTATTTTGCTTTCATCTTCGCTGTAGCCTTCTATAAGGTCTCCGACATTTATTATAAATTGGGGACCGAGCATCTGAGCCCTCGTGAGAGCATCCTCAAAAACGCCTTCGACGTGTCCGCCTGTCCTGTCGCCCATTACGGCAAAGCGTATTCCCTCGGAATAAAGAAAACCTGAAACAAAAGCCAATGATAAAGATAATAAGAGTTTCATTTTACCTCCGGTTAGTTCAATGTAAACTGTAAGTGTTTTTTTTATTAACAATTTTCCCGCACCTCATGTTTTCAATTCTCTCTCTGAGTTCTTTTCTTTTTTGTTTTTTTGTTATGCCTTTCAGCAAAGCAAGAGCCTCTTTTTTATATATCTGCTCTTTATCTGCAAAATGAGCAGAAACATCAGAGTCGGAAGCTAAAAATTCCCAAAGTCTGTATAGAACCTCCGCTCTGAGGATCTTGTCTCCGGTTTTATCTAATATTTTTTCGGTTTCACGGAACACAAGAACTTTCTTCTCGAATGCCGGAGCCATCGAAAACTGAATTCTGCTTCTAAATATATCACAGGTAATCACCCAATGCCTGTTTCCGATTGCCTGGGCTATATCGGCAGATTTATTTATCAATTCAAGCGCTTCGGTCATTTTTCCGTCTTTAAAATACAAAGAAGCGAGGTTGAAAAATACGTTTGCGGTCAATACTTTTACTTCCAGTTTTTCTGCAAGGTTCAAGGCTTTTCCATACGAGAGCAAGGCTTCACGGTTTCGGCCGGAATAGCTGTGGTAATTGCCGAAACCCGCCAGTGCAAATGCAATGCCCCGTTCGTCTTTCAGTTCGAAATTCAACAAGAGATATTCACGAAGACAGGAAAGATAGTTATTCATATCGTCTTTTATAAGATACAGCGCCGCCATATTGCCGTAAGCGGTCGCCATGTTTTTCTTGCTTCCCATATCGCTCGCTATTTTAAGACTTTTTTTATATGCCTTAAAAGCTTCGTCATACTGAAAAAGATTGCGGTATGAAATCCCCAGATTAGCCAATATTTTCGCTGTCATCGGTTTATCTTTCATTCTCTCGGATATTTTAAGAGCTTTTAAGTTGTATATAAGTGACTTTTTGAAAACGCCTTTCCTTAGAAAGACCTGCGCGACATTAAAATAAGATTTCATCCGGTTGTTTTCGTATCCTGCTGTCTTTTCTTTTCTGAGGTTCGTTCTGAAACTTTTTAGAGCAGTGCTGTATTCTCCTTTATACAAAGCAAGTTCGCCCTTCAAAGATAAGGCTTCCGGATATTCAGCCGAATCTTTTCTCTTTTTGAAAAAAGCAAGCGCTCTTTGTATGACAGTTTCAGCCTCTTGGATTTTATTGAGGTTGATTTTTACTCTGGCGAGGCATAAAAGCGCTGTTCCTTCGAGAGGAAAGAAATTATTTTTTTCAATTATCTCCAGTGCTTTTCCGGCTTTGGATTCCGACAAAGACCATTTTCCCGTCAAATTCATAACTTTTGATAAGTTTAAGAGGCATTCAGCAAGCTCAAGAGGGTTTTCCCTTTCATCCAGCATCACCTCAAGCTTCGTAAATATATCAGTTGCTCTAATATTGTCAAAACTCATCATAAAAAGTTTTCCCGTCTTCCCGAGATATTCCAAAGTTTTCGCTCTATCATCAGTATTCAACCAGTGATAGAGAATTTCAGAAAGATAGTCTTTTATTCTGTCTTGACGCCTTTCCTCTAACTCTTTCGCGTAAGCGGCATGAATCATCTTTCTGTTCTCCATGAGAAGTGTTTCATATACAACTTCCCTGAAAAATATGCTCGTAAATTTGCTCTTTTCAATTCCTGTTCTGTATATAAGCCCTTCAGTTTCCATTTCAGAAAAAATAGATTCAGAGTCCTGCAAAACTCCGAATTTTTTCATAACGGCGCCGGCGATATCCTTTTCAAACCTGTCCCCGGAAGCTGCTAATATCCTCGTATTTAATTTTTTCATTTCGTCGAAAGAATCGAGCCTCGACAACATAAGGGATTTTAAGGAAGACGGTATTTGGGATAAGGTTAAATTTTCTTTTCTTGAAGTCTTACCCGCCATTTTTCCGAGTTCAACAAGGAAAAGAGGATTTCCTTCAGCTTTTTTTATTATTTGATCTCTCAGAGACTCTTCAAATTTTTCTTTTCCCGCCACAGATTCCAGAAGGTCAACCGAATCTTTTTGAACAAGAGGTTTTAATCTTATCTCCTTAACCCATAGTCCTGAAACGCCGAAGGAATTCTTTATTTCATCTCTCGATGTCACTATAAATAAAAACCTCTCTTTGACAGAGCGAATGTGTTTGAGAGATTCGAGCAGGCGTTCTAAAAATGAAATCTCAGTTTCATCGGCTTCATGAAAATCTTCTAAAATAAATATCAGGAGTTTGTTTTTTTCCCAGGAGTCAGACAGAGTTTTTTTGTAATAATCCAGAAGCGCCTGCGCTGCAGCTTCTTTTTCACAGCGGGGATCCATACCCGATTGTTCTCTGTATATCTCGCCGAAGACTCCGAATATCTCTTTTTTAATAGGGCTGAAATTTCCGAATAAAATCCGGGATTTTTTCATCACTTCATTGGCAAATTCCGCAACGAGCCTTGATTTGCCTATTCCCTGCTGGCCAATTATAAAACAGAAGTAAAGCGCCCTGTCTTCGTTTTTCCCTCTGTTTTTTGCTTTCTCTTCAGGTAAAATTTCCAGCAGTTGGGACAGTTCTTCCCTTCTGTCGACGAAAAGATTATCCGCATAGATGTCAGGCAGAGACCTGACCCTGTGTTTTTGGACTGAGAAGACCTTATGTTTACCTGTTTTCCCTTTCAGTATCAGTTCTCCATGAGGTTCAAATTCAAATATTTCAAAGAGCGCCTCTTTTAGGAGAGCCGGGACAAGTATCCCGTCTAAAGGCGCGTTTTCTTCCAGTCTCGATGCCATATTCACTGTGTCGCCATAGACTGTGAAATCGCCCTCTCTTTTCTCCCCTACTCTGCCCGTCGTCACAAGTCCGTAATTGACGCCTATCCTCAGGGAAAGATTGAACTCTTTGAATTCTTCATCTTTTTTGAGAATTTCGTTGAAAGCTTTTATCTTGCCTATCATCTCCAAACCTGACAAAACTGCTTTCTCGGCGTCTTTTTCACTTGCCTTTTTCGCTCCGAAGAGAGCCATTATCCTGTCGCCTTCGTATTTATCTACTATCCCTCCGCATTTTTTGACGCAAACCGTGAGAATCTGCATCAGTTTATCTGCGAGAATCTTTACTTTTTCAGGGTCGAGTTTTTCGGATATGGAAGTGAAACCGCTGACATCAGCGAATAGAACAGCCACATCTCTCCTGTCTCCTTCGATAAGAGAGATTGAACTTATGCCTTTCTTTTCATAGGGCTTGAAGCTGTCTCCTATCAATTCGTCAATTTGTTCGAATATCTTTTTCATCGAGTGGTATTTTCAGGGTAATCCTTGTTGCCTGCCAATATATTTTTACATTCTTTTGAAAATCTATCAGCATGCCTGAGCGGTTCAGGGAGCCTGAATTTCGCCATTTTTAGAACAACCTCACATGCTTGATCAGGTGTAAAAAGATTTCCCGGCGATACAAACAAGGGTTTAACCCTGTTTTTTGTCCTCAGGGAATATCCTTGAATAATGCCTTTTAAGAAAACGGGGCTTCTGTCTCCTTTTTCAATTCCGGGGTCGCAAAATTCCCCGCAAAGCCGCTTTTTTGCACAGCCAATGGACGCTTTTCCGAGGATAACTCCTAAATGACAGGCTATTCCGAAATTTCTCGGATGAAGAGTTCCTTGACCGTCAATCAGCAGAATGTCAGATTTTTTTTCGAGTTCCGAAAATCTCATTACTGTTACCGCTCCAAAAATCATTTCTCCTTCAAAAGCGCAATCCATCCCCGCTACCAATTCTATTTTTCCGTCGAATTCGCCTATAATAACCCCTTTTCTGAGCCTTTCCTGAATCTCTTTAAGCTTCGCGAAATTCAACTGAAAATTTTCCGACTGCTTTTTCGGCTCTCTCGGATATCTTTATATAATTATCTAAAACGCAGCGCTTTGCTTTTTGAATGTATTTTATGAGCTGACAGGAAATGTCTTGGGGCAATTCGTCCTCGTCGAGTATTTCATAAGTTCCGTCGGGATAAAACAAAATATCGAGTTCTAGGTCTCTCCACTGGATTATATTTGGTTCAATTTTCACTCTGTCGGCGATGTTTATGTAATCGGCTATAAAAGAACAATCCGGAGAAAGCCACCTGTAGAGGACGAAAGGCTTGTCATAAGAATAAAAAGCAGCGGTTATGTCTCCCGGCGAAAGAAGGATTCCGGCGACAGCGATGTTTTTTTCTATGCGATACTTCAAAAGAGCTTCAGTGTCATTTATGTCTATGAGTTCACACAAAAATTCATCAACTTTTCCGGAGAGCTTGAATTTTTTTTCGAGGCATTTTTTCATTAAAAAGTCTTTTTTTAGTTTTACATCAAACTCACAACTTATTCAAGACGTCAAAATCGGCGAAATCTTTCCTGACCTTCATCTCAAAACAAGGAATTTTTTTGAAGATATCGAACATGTTTCCGAAGACGGTTTTCCTCTCATCCAGAGTTGCGGCTTGAGACCTGTAAAAACTGTCGCTCCATGCCCTTTTCATCGCCTCAACGGGAGATATTTTTGTAAAGCTGTTTTCTTCGCCTTTTTCGAGAAAAAATATTTTTTTCAGTTCACCTTTTATCGCTCCGTCTGTCACCTGCCCGAAAGGCGTCCCGATAATGAAATATTTATCTTTCGAAACATCAACGCATGAATATTCATCGCTGTAAAT
>JAFGIG010000126.1 GCA_016929715.1 Caldifarciminota bacterium | reverse complement strand
CACGCGATACATTTCGGATAAAACCTTAACCGGATCTTCAAGATGATGAAGCGAATTTCCAATTGATACGGTGTCGAAACTGTTGTCTTCAAATTCCAGGTGTCCTGCGTCCATTTGAACATACTTTATTCTTTCTCTTTTGAACACGCTTTCTCTGTCCGGTGCTAAAATCCTCTCTGGTTTCTCAATGTCTATGCCAATTATCTCTTCATAACTTTTCAATGAGTTTATGAGATGTTCAATGTTGGCGCCTAAGCCTGTCGCAACGTCAAGAATTCTTTTCCCGGAAATCTGTCTTAGAATTTCTGTTGGATCATTCATATTATTTAACTCAGTTCTTTTTTTTAACTCTTTTTTCAATCTTTCTTCTGATCTTTTCATAGGAAGCCGGAGGTCCGGTCCTCAACTCTTTTCCATCTATGAATATCCCTTCTGTGATTCCCCACTCTTGGACAGTTCCTTTTTCCAAGCCGTCATATTCTGTAAATTCTACTTTGTCTGAATAATCGTTAACCGCCCTCAAGACCCTTTCATGACAGATGTTGAATGCCGGGCACCAGCCGTTTTTGAATATAGTGACATTGACTTTTTCTTTCCCTATTTCAGGTTTTTTTATTGGTTTGATGAACTTAGGAGGGAGTGCAGAATCGTCGAATTTCTTAAACAGAAGCCTTAGCATGCCTTTTTTATCCACCGTTTTGTATCCGTGCTTTTTAAACCAAGAAGCTCTCATAAAGAAAGGTAATATCAATCCCCATGCGGCTAATCCTTTGACGCCAAGGTTTGCACAGTCTTCCTCCGCGGCAGAGAGAAGAGATTTACCCATGCCCTTTTTTTGAAAATTTCCCCTTCCTTTTTTGTGACCGTGAACCCAGATACATAGAATGACATAAAGATCTTTTCCATCAAACATCGAGTGCTCTACCGGAATGTATTGGATCATTCCACCTATTTCACCGGATTCAGTTTGAGCCAATTTCACCCTCAGTCCTTTATCTTTCATTTGATCAAACCACTTTTTTTTGTGCTCGCCTGCCTCGGCCATTTCCTGCGACCAATCCTCGAGACAGCAAAAATAGAGATTTTCAAATTCAGGAGAGAGATCTATTATCCTCATAAATTCTCCATTTAATAAAACACCTTTTTAAGCTGCAATGAAATATCTCACCAGTCCTCAGGAAAAGCCATGTTGGTGAAAATCTCTTCCAGCTTTGCCTTGTGTCCTTTTTCCATGTTGGCCAGATTAATGAATGTTTGGGCTTGTTCAGTATCGGCGCTAACTTTTGCAAAATCTTCGTAGAGATTCATCGCCTCTTCTTCTTTTTTCATAGCCAAAGCCATGGCTTCGCTCGGTTTCATTTCCGCATTCAGCGGCGGAAGTTCCACGGATTCAGAGACCCTGTAATCCGGTCCTTCTTTGAAAACCAAAGGTTTTGAAGAATTTTTCAAGTGATTTTCAAGTATGCTTCTGTGATTCTTTTCTTCCAGTGCGAGATCTGAAAAAATAGATTTCATATTTGAATTTCCTACTTTCTGCGAAGCGCCTATATAGAACTCGTAGGCCTCAATTTCGTTGTTGATAGCCATTTTAAGGATTTCTGAGTATTTTTCCTGATTCATAAATAGCTCCTCTTTTAGTGTAATAAAATTTGTTCAATTATTATATCTTCTACCGGAACATTTTGAAATTGTCCCACCGTTTTAACCCTTGAATGTTCTATTTCATCAACAATGTCCATTCCTTCAGTTACTTTGCCGAAAACACAATATCCGTGTCCGTCTGCACATTTGTCCCAATCCAGTCTTTCATTGTCGCAAGTGTTTATAAAAAACTGCGAAGTTGCAGAATTAGGATCTGATGTCCTCGCCATTGCGACGGTTCCCCTGAGATTGCTTATCTGAGAGTTAGCGGCTTCATTAATGATAGGATCAAAAATAGGCTCTTTATGGATTAGTCCTGGATAAAAACCTCCGCCCTGAATTACAAAACCTTTTACGACCCTGTGAAAAATCAGTCCATCGAAAAATTTTTCTTCAACATATCTTATGAAATTTTCAACAGTTACATGAGCTTTATCCGGATACAATTCAATAATTATGTTCCCTTTGTCAGTGATTATCTCAATTATCTCAGTTCTGCCGAAATCTGTGCTGATATCCTTCATGGGTTCTCCTGACAAACCAAAAATGTTGAATACAAGAAAAAGGCCTATTAAACCGAGCATTTTTTACTCCTTTCAGATATAAAAAGTTTACTGCAGTTGTTTTTTTCTGATGCTTTAATAATATCTTTCAACCATCTCTCATAAAACTTTACAATCTCGTTTTCATCAAGTTTTACATAGCATTCAGTTATCCTAATAAGATATTTTATAAGAGTTACTTGTGTTTTGCTAAATGTTTTTTCTGTCAACTCTATCTCTTTTTCGTAATGCTCTTAAGAAAACTTCTGATCTAAAATAAAATCTTCCCGTATTAGCATAAACCACAGAAGCGGTTACATTTTTTTCTCCAAAATTCAAACTTCCGATATCGAATGAAATTACAGAAGATGACAGGTTTACGCTTATCTGGTTTAGGTCTGCTTTTTCTGAGATAAATGATGAACAAGAATTCTCTTTTCTAATTTCTTATACTTTTTATCATCCTTCTGACTAAGGTCTTATTAGGTAAAAATGGTGGGGCTTTTATATCAGGCGCCTCGAGATAACCGAATTTTCCCTCTATTCTTCTGACGTTTTCGTTGTATGCGATAACTGCCAGTTTCTCAAGATTAACCGTGTCGGAGACGTTATAGGCGATAAGAGTCTTGAGCGCTTTTATGTTTTTCTTATATTTATATTCATTCCAAAGCATCACAGCTATGTTTCCGTCAATTTCTTCCAGCCCTTCTCTTTCTACGCCGAGAGTTTTTTCACATTTTTTCAACCCGCCTCCGAAACCGAGGTTGGAAAGAACAAATCTAAGATCAATTCTATTCTGATAAATTTTTATCCCAAAATAGTTTTCTATAAAAGGAATGTCAAATTTATTTCCATTGAAAGTAACCAAAATACGGGGTTCTTTTATATCTTTCAGAAAATCGTCGAAATTTATCTCTTTAACATAAACCCCGAGTCTTCCTCTGTGATAAACAGAGATTACAGTAACGGAATCAAATTTTGTCAATCCTGTAGTCTCTATGTCAAGAAAAGCCATCTCTTCTTTAAATTCTCTGAAAAATCTCCAATGCTGACTCCTGGGGACGGCATTAAAAAAGAAATCAACACTCTTTTCCTCATATTTTCGATACGACAGTTCAAGTGAATTTTTGAATTTCAGATATTCTTTTTGTGTGCAAAAATCAGAAATTTCATCTGTTCGAAGCGCTTCCTCCCAGTTCAATATACCTTTTTCCCAGAGCTTGGCTTCTTTTTTAAGACCAATTCCGTCTAAATGACAAAAAGAATTTATGAGCACTTTTTTGTCCAATCATATCTTTTTTTGTCCAAGTTCTGAACCACTATTCCACTCAATATTATAACCAAACCCAGAAATGTTGAAAGCTGAATTCTTTCTTTTCCGATGAAACGAATAAAAAGAAGAGAAACAAAAGGAGTTAAATAAATAATATTGCCCGCCCTGGATGCGTTGACTGCAGTTTTTAAAGCAAATATCCATATTATAAATGTCAAACTCATTTCAAACACACCTATATAAATCGAATATAATAAACCAAAACTCCAAGAAAAACTGACGTTTTTTGTCAAAATTAGAAATATTGACATATAAATGGATCCGAATAAAAAACTCTGAAAAGTTTTCACGATTTCGTCCCGGCTGTCCATTAAATTCAACAACCAGTAAAACGACCATATAAAAGCGCTTAACACACCAAGCACTGCACCTATAATATTTATTTCACTCAGAGAACTACCCTCTCCTATTCCGAATATTATGATCATCGCTCCGGCGAAGCAGATAACTAAAGATAAGAGGTCTTTTGTTGATATCTTTTGTCGGAGAAATACTGCAGAGATCAAAGATAAAATAATCGGCCAAGTATAATTCAAACCTTGAGCGACTTGAATTTTTAAAAGTGAATATGCTTTGAATAGAATAATATAATACAAAAACGGATTCAATATCCCATATATTGACGACATCAACATGTGTTTCCAAATAAAGATTTTTCTGAATTTTTTAATTATTATTACAGCCGCTAAAAGAACAGCCGTAGAACTGAGAATAGAAACATAGAGAACTTCAAAGAAAGCTGTGTTTTTCAGAGCTAAAGAAAACGCCGTTGCTACAGTTGACCACAACATCATGGCGGTTATGGAAAGAATGGTGCTCTTTTTTGTGTTTTTTCTTATCTCTGGCATCTTGAGTATGTAAATAGAAATCTGCTTTTTGCTTCTCCGGGAAGTGTATATTCTATTTTCTCAACTTCTTTCATATTTGAAAATGTTTTTTTCTCATTAGAATAATTAAAGAACAAACCGTTTTCAGCTATTTTTTTATATACTTTGTTTTTTTCAATCTTGCCAAAAACAGCCCTCGAGACAGCATATTGAGAAGGGTTTTGTTTTTCAAAGTAATCCGCACATGTTACTACAGCATTGTCTAATTCTAAAAATGATTTTACTCTATTGAGAAATTTGCATTTTTTAACTTTTCTCTCAAACATCCTCACTTGTGTTTTTTCTGAAACAACAGCGAGAACGATTCCGGGAAAACCTCCCCCAGAACCAATATCATCCAAAGCTTTAATATTATAATGTTTCACGTGAAACATTGTCACTAAACTGTCGAGAATGTGACGGTTCCAAATTAAACTTTTATCATTTTTTGATATTATCTGCTGAATTTCAAGTTCTTTTATGAGCTCGTATTCATAAAGCTTCAATTTTTCTATTTTTTTCTCATCTATTCCGAATTCTCTGAAAAATGTTTCACGTGAAACATTTACCAATTTAACACCACTCCTATGTTAATTCTTTCGCTTCCGTTTTCAATATGTTCATAATATGCATACATCTTTGCTCCGACATAGGCGTCTATAGCGGAAATTGAAATAACTAAAGCATCCCACCACAATAGATTGTTTCTCATATCATAAAAACCTCTATATCTGAGGCTATCTTGAATATCTCCTGTCTTTTCGAATTCAGATAAATAGTGTTTATATTTGTAGTGGTTATAGAGAGTCGAAGAGAGAAGAAAGCCTTGCACAGTTCCAATTACGATTCCTCTTGCTGTTCTTCCTGTGTAAAATTGTCCTCCTCCTGGAATTAAAACAGACGAGAGAACTGCTCTTGCGGGAGAAGGTCCTGAATTCCCTATAACATTCAGAGCTAAAACGAATATAATTGATTTCATCTGTATATTTTCATCCTTTCAACTTCATTTTTTGATAATATTTTTTCCGACTCAAATATATTATCTCCACAGAAGACTAAAAATTTTTCGCCGCATCCTTTTGCAAAATAACGCATGAGGTCTGCGGTAATTTTTATGTCTTCTTCTTTTTTTGAAAACAAAATTAAAGCGGAAGGAGCTTTTACGCTTTCAGGTATTATAAACGAATCTTCTTTCCTTTTTAAATTACAGAGAGTTCTGTTCTCCGCGCGGTTTCTTCCAAGAACCACAACTGTTCCGTTATTAGTCTTAAAGTGCCTGCCCAGCTTGACAAGTTCCGCGTCAAAAAGGTTAAAATTAAGTTTTTTGAACAGAGGTGTTGCTCTTTTTGAAAAATTTACATCCGTAAGCAGACAACCTCCTGCTGAATTATCATATTCATTTATTCCGTATTTTTTTGCTAAAGCCAGCTGTTCAGACCTGCTTCTGCCTGTTATTGAAAACATTTCTTCTCTTTTTATCCAGCTCATTTTTTCCGGTGTCGTCTGCGACAGAATCTTTCCCGAAAGAGGTCTCACTGTCAATTCTCCATAACCGCTTATTTT
>JAFGIG010000021.1 GCA_016929715.1 Caldifarciminota bacterium | reverse complement strand
GATTTGAGGCTCTCTTTCAAAAACATCGAGAGCGGCTCCGGCTATCAGTTTATTCTCCAAAACTTCACATAGAGCTATTTCGTCGATTAGAGGTCCTCTCGAAGTGTTCACGAGATAAGCTGTTTTTTTCATGGAGTGCAGGCGTTTTCTGTCGATTATATGGCGAGTCTCGCTTGTCAAAGGAGCGTGAAGCGTTATAACATCGGATTCGCCGACAAGTTCGTCAATTCCTAAAAAACGCGCGCCGAATTCTTTTTCAAATCCGTTATTTCTGGTTCTCGAATAATAATTGATTTTCATTCCGAATCCGGCTGATCTTTTTGCCACAGCTTGTCCGATTCTTCCGAGTCCGACAATCCCCAGAGCTTTTCCGGAAAGGTCTCCTCCTATAAACAATTCCGGGGACCATCCTTTGAATAAACCGCTTCTTGCGAACCTGTCCGCTTCTGGAATTCTTCTCACGACCGCCAGCATAAGGGCTAAAGTCAAATCCGCAGTCGCGTCAGTTAAAACATCAGGGGTATTGGTTATGAGTATTCTTCTTTCGCTGGCTACAGCCAAATCTATGTTATCGTAGCCGACGGCATAATTGGCGATTATTTTAAGTGAATCGGAGGCTTCAATAATATCTTTGCCGATTTTATCCGTCAGAAGGCATAAAAGAGCTGTTCTGCCTTTTATTTTGCTTTTTAGCTCTTCGCCGGTTATGGGTCTGTCGTCGGGCGGAAAAACTTCATAATCCAAAGAATTATTGTTTAACACTCTAAAACCGGCGTCCGGTATCTTTCTTGTCACGAGTATATTATTTTTCATAGGCCAAGTTCATCCGAAATGGACTGCATGGCTTCAATGCATATCAGGGAAAAATCGTCGAAAACTAAACCGGTCTTTTCAATAGTCATGATCTGTTCACGGTTGGCTCCGGCGGCAAATCTCTTTTCTTTAAACCTCTTTTTGACGAATTCACAATCTATGCATTGCAGTTTTTTTTGAGGATGCATGAGAGCTGAAGCGATGATAAGTCCTGTAAAAGGGTCTACCGCGTAAAGGCATAGAGAGAGAATATCTTCGGGAGCTTCAGGTTTGCAGTGGTTTTCTATAGCCATAAGAATTTCCGGATCGAGTCCCTTTGTCGCCAGCATCTGTGTTCCTATTTTACCGTGCAATTCGGGTTTGTCTTTTGTGAGATCGTAATCTATATCGTGCAAAAGACCGGCAATCGACCATTTTTGTTGATCTTCACCGAAATGCCTCGCAAGACTTTTCATGCATATCTCAACCGCGAGAAGGTGTTTTTTCAGATTCTCGTTTCCTATGTTCTCGTCTATAAGTTTAAGAGCTTCTTCTCTCTGCATTTTTTCTCCTAAGAGTTCATTGAATTAATGAGGCGTATTCGAATTGGGTTAAAAGCATTTTGTCTCCGGCGACAAGCAATGTGTCGGAAAATCTTATAAATCCTATTTCCGGAATGCTAAGGGATAGAATCGTCACCAAAGCTTCGTTGTTTCTGAAAATATGACTGCTCGTCGGAGATATATAAAAATAATCCGATGATGCCCCGAGGCCGAATCCCGGCACGGCTGTCATAAAATGGGATAAATCACCCAGAGAGCCGGCGAGTATTTCAAAAGCTTTGCTTGAAAGCTTTCCGACTGCGATCCAGTCAATCATTTTTTTATATGCTCCAAGAGCTTTTTGAAAAATTTCGAGTGTTTTTTTTTCGTGTGTTTTATAAAAAAACGTCCTGCCTAAAATCGGAGCTTCAGATTTATATCCGGCGGAAATCTCGAACATGACCAGGTCACCTTCGTGTAATTTTCTGTAAGTCGGGACCGGATCTGTAAAGCGGCTTTCATTGGAAAAACTCACCATGGTCGGAACTCCTAGCCTGTCCGCACCCTGTCGGTGAAGCTGGAGATCGAACATATTTCTTGCCTCGATTTCAGAAATGCCCTTTTTAATTTGCGGAATCACGGCAGAAGATGTCTTAATCATAAAATTTGAAGCGTTTATTATGTATTCGATCTGATTTTCCTGTTTGTCGACGGCGATTTTTGAAATCGTAGTTCCGAGGTTTTTGTATGAAACCTGTCCTCTAAGTATTTTTTTCAGTGATGGATTATCAGAGGCCACGCAAGATGAGCCTTTTTGTTTCAGAACTTCGGATATGTCTTTTGAAAAGAATCCTCCCGAAAGAAAAACGTCTTTTAAGTCGCTTTTATGATGATTGAATAGGGTTTTGGATATATTCTTAAGAGTCTCAAAAGATGCTTTGTCGGAAATCAGTATTATTTCATCAAGGAAAACCGCTAAAGCGGCTTTTGTCTCAACATAATTGACGAAATTGTCCGTCTCCAGGATAAAGTACAGGTCCAAGATTTTGGTGACCACACAGCAATCCCATCCTCTTTCGAGCATTTTTGCGCGCAGTCTCTCTAAGGGAGAACTCACCATTCTATGGTTCCGTCCGGGAGAAGGAGAATGGACGGAGGAAGATCGGTTCTATCCCTGGGGATCAAAACACATCTGAAGCCTATATTCGAATACGCAATGGTCGGGTATGCTATCCCCCTGTATGTAGTATTGGCGAGTTCTTTCGAATTCTCGAAAGAACCGCCGCGTATCACTTTGACTATGCTGCCGAAAAATTCGCTTTGGTAAGCGCTCCCAGAATAGCGATTATACCAGGTTGAAGTCCATTCAAATACATTTCCCGCCATGTCTAAGGCTCCGAAAGGGCTCGCTGAATTGTTTCCGAACCAGCCTATATTCTGAGGCATGCTGAACCTGTCTTCAATAGTCCTTGCGAATTCATCATGCCATTCATTCCCCCATGGGTAAATTCTCTTGTCAGTTCCTCTGGCCGCTTTTTCCCATTGCTCTTCTGTGGGAATTGTTTTTCCCAGCCAGGCAGCATACGCTACTGCGTCATGATACGTGACATACCTCACGGGTTCGAAATACCTAACAGGGGAAAGATGCCCGTTCGGCCAGTTCTGAGGCCGCTGTCTTCCTGTCGCCTGGCAAAACAGCATATATTGATAACAGGTGACTTCGTATTTATCTATGTAAAAATCCCCGATAAAGACATCTTGTTGAGGGGACTCATCCTCGAGGCCATCGAAAGAACCCATGGAGAAATTTCCGCCTTTCACGAGGACCATTTCCCATACGTTTATGCTGTGATCGGTCATTATCTGCGGTTTTTCGGGGCTGTAAACTTTATTGTATTTAATCACGTATTCGGTCGTCCTGCAGGAATATGCGAATAGTGAAAATACAAAAGATAGAAGAATAAGATTTTTTCTGAATTTCATAGTATTATCGGAGATCCGCATTTTTCGCAATTCCATGCGTCAGGCCTGTTTTCAAAACCGCACTTCGGGCATTTAATTGAATTCTCGCTGTCGTCTTGGCTTTCGAACATCGCTGAAGTCAAATCTTCCTCTTCTTCTTCCTCTTCAACTGAAGAATCATCGCCGCCTCCGATTTCACCATCGTCTTCCTGAAAAAGACTGTCGAAAGTCTCATCGAAAGAATCTTTGGGCTCAGTCAGTCCATCTGTCACGGACTGGACGGTTTTGATAGGTTCAAAATCACCGGGAGATGGCTCAGGAGCTTTGCCAGAAAATGCGTCTTGAGCGATTGTTTCTTCAAGTTTCACCTTTGAAGCGGAATAAACTTCATCTTTATCAGGAGTATTTTCTTTTTTTTCAGGAAAAGTGAAAGTTGTCTCTGAAAGAAAATCATCTTTAGAATCGAATTTTGCCTCAATTTCAGCTTCTACGTTGGAATGAAATGACGGTTTGGGCTTTTCGAAAGGTTCTTCCATAGAAATTCCTGAAAAATCATCCTGTTTTGAAAACTTATTAATCAGTTCTTCAAAATCTTTTCTGGATTTGCTGAGAATCATGAGGCTGTCATCGTATTGTTTTTTGTTTTGATGTATAGTGTTCATCTTCATCTGGTGTTCGTCTTCCCTCATTTCCCCTACCATAAACCTTAATTCGATTTCTTCTTTTTGAACTTCAAGGAAGTCAATTTTTTTTGTGAGTTCTTCTATGTCTTTATCGAGATTTTTTATCTTGACATTAATTTCACCGCCCATGCCGCTCAATTGAGAATTATATTCATCTAATTGATCCGTGTAGTCACTCATGACCTTTTGATAAACATCCGGCCTGACTTTATCTTTAAACTGTTCTGCTTTTTTCATCATTTCTTTCAAAGAAATAATCTTGGACAAAATAGCCTCAAAATTTTTCTCTTCAGACATAAAAAAAACTCCTTTATATTTTTAGAAATATTATATCACCAATTAGCGCTGAAAGAGATAAAAAAAGTTCAGTTCCGCCTGATCTCAGGTCGAGTGTTTTACAAAAGAGAATTTCCCTCACCTTACCTATTTCTTCTTCTTTCCATGATCCCGATTGGCTGATATAACGAGGCATGTTTTCATAGGGAACATATAAACCGTATTCTTTCGTCATTTGTCTTTGAAGAGAAAAACCGTCCATTTTTTTTGAGAGTGATTTTAAGACCCCGAGAATATAAAAATGTTTTGAAAGAGCCAGGACAAGATCTTGTGTCTTAAACCCCCACTTCAGCGATCTGTCAAGAAGCTCGAGAGTTTGATTTAAATCTTTGTCACCTACTGCAAAAACCACATCTTCAAGTGAACTCGTCCTGCCGAGCAGGTCATCAAGCATAAAGTTTTTGGTTTCTTTTATTCCGGTTGGGAGCATCTGGAAAATCTGATGAAGACCGGTGGCGCTTTGAGGACCTTTTTCCAAAATAAGCTTTTTTTGAGAGGTATCGAGCTTATAACCATACATCCTTTCAAGATATTCCGTGAACTCCCTTCTTTCGGCAGGAAGAGGATCGAGAAACATGAAAGTCTCTGAATAAGCGGATATCTCTTTTAATATAGCCGGACACCTGCGGGAAGAGAGAAATTTTTTCCCGTCTCCCGCGTCAGTCAAGAAAACAGCCAGTGTCGTATCGGGAATATCGAGTATTTTCGAAATGTCCGGGCTTCGTCTGCTCGGTTTAAAATGTTCGGCGTTTCTGACAATTAAGAATTTATACTTTGAAAATACAGGCAAACACTGAGCAAGTTCAGAAAATTTATCGCACGAATCTTTTTCGTCTGCCCATATAACATTTCTGTCGAAAGATATGCCTTCAGGATCAAGGATTTGCAATTGCAGTTGGTCGAGGATTGCTTTTTTCGTAATGACATCCGGTCCCAGCAAAAGATATATCCTGTTGTCAATGTCGGCTTTTATTCTTTTTATAGCCTGATCGAATGTGTATGTAATCTTTTTCATTTTCGCTAATATTATACATTCGTTAAAAAAATGTAAACCCTTGTATTGAAAATACTTAAACTATTTGTCCCGGGTCCCCCAAAAAGTTTTCACTGCCCGTGAAAGCGCTTTCTTTCGCTCAAATGTATGAGATCTTTTAGAGCCTGTTCGTTTTTGCAAAGAGACCATTTTTTTTCGAAACCTGGATTCAGGACAATTTGAGCTATAGCAGAAAGCGTCTGCAGATGAAAATTCCTCTCATCCATGGAACCGAATACTATGAAAACCGCTTTAACAGATGGATTTTCTTCTGAAAATTTCAAGCCCTTGGAACATCTCGCCACGACTATTTCAAAGATTTTTTCGCCATCGACGACAATGTGAGGAATCGCGATTAAAGGCGTAATAGCGGTCGAAGCTAAATTTTCTCTTGCGAGAAAGGACTGCAAGATTTTCTCTTTCGGTATGTTGAGTTTTTGGGACATGCCTTCGGATATCATTTTAAAAAAATCTTCTATTTCTATTTTTTCACAGACATCAAAGATAAGCGCTGAATCAATCAGTTTGTCGAATCGGTCGAACACTATTTCGTCTCTGTCCGATATTATTTTTTTCAATTCGAGTTCAAGGTGATCCGTGACTATTTTTTTGTTTGTTATCCTTTCTATGAGGTGCAAAAGAGCGTATTCATTTTTATTTTTTCGCCTGCCGTATAGGAGAAACAAGATTAAAGCTGCAAAAACGAAGATAAGGCTCAGAAGAATTGTCGTAATGCCCATGTCGATTATAAGCAGAATGAAAAGAATTATGCAGCAAATCTGGAGCCAAGGATAGAAAGGAGCTTTGAAAGATGGTTTGTAATTTTCTATTCTGCTCTCTCTCAGGACAATGACTGAAATCTGAATTAAAATATATGTAAGAATAATGCTTGTAGAGGCTACTTTGACAAGGTTTTCGAGTTTTAAAAGAAGAGCTAAAAATATAATCAAGCATGTGGCGAGAATTGAGACGACCGGCGTCCTGGGCTTTGCAGGTATGCGGCTGAGAAATTCAGGAAGAAGTTTGTCTCTCGACAACGCGAGAGGATATCTCGATGCCGCCATGATGCCTGCATTTCCGGTCGAGACGAAAGCGAGCAATGCCGCTAAGGTCATGAAAAAAAATCCGGGTGAACCTGCGAAAGTTTTAGCCGAATCGGCTATAGGAGTCAGGCTTCCAGAGAGCTTTTCCGGATGAAGCGTCCCCACAGCGATGAAAACCATAAATGAATAGAGTATCATTGTGATAAAAAGCGACGTGAAAAGACCCAGGGGCAGGGTTTTTTTCGGATTTTTAACCTCTTCGGCTATAGAAGAGACTTTCAAGAGCCCGCCGTATGCGACAAATACAAAACCGCTCGTTTTGAGCATGGAGTTCATTCCACCGGTTGAAAAATTATTAAATCTCATGACATCGATGTTTTCAAATCCCAGGATGATATAAAACGCGGAAAGCACCAGAAGAAGCGTCACGACGACCATTTCGAAAAAAGCTGAATCTTTGACTCCGACAATGTTTATAGCACCGAAAAAAGCGCAGAGAATCAATGATGTAGCCACAACATTGATATTGAAAAGGATGAAGAGTATTTCTGATATTCCGATTAAAGCGAAAGCCGTTTTCAGAGAAAGTCCAATCCAGCTTATTATGCCCCCTATTGTCCCTGTCAACGGTCCCAGGCTTCTTGTGACGTAGAAGTAATCACCGCCTGCTTTCGGCATTGCCGAAGAGAGTTCGGCGATGCTCATGACTCCGAGAATTGCAAGAATTCCCGAAAAAAAATACGACACAAAAACCGCGGGTCCTGTTTTAGCAAAAGCGAGTCCGGGCAGAATGAAAATACCAGAACTTATCATCGTTCCCGTGGCTATTGAAAAAACACCGTAAAATCCGAGTTCTTTTTTAAGATTTTTCATTTCATTAGTATAAAAATGTTGGCTTTATATGACGAGAGACACAAATGACGTTGATAAATCAAAATGGAAAATCCTTTGTGATTTTATACATTTTTCTCACTTCCGGATCTGACAATAAAGTCGGTTTTCCTCCCGCTATGAAAGCTTTTATCTCTCTGCTCTTGTCGAATTCCACTTGCCATTCAAAATCTTTGAATTCGTAAAATAAAATTATTTCGTCATCGTCTTCGTCCCGCCAGTAGACATCGGGAAAAATGTTTATAAAATCGTCTTCTTTAGTTTTTGGGTTTATGCCCGTGGGTTTGCCCTTGTCAAGTGTTTCTCCTGAAAAAGCCGAAAAAGGACTGTAAAAGTCTTTCCAAGTGACAAAAATATCGGTTATTTTTCCATTTTCTACGTCAAATTCAAAACCTGATGAATAATAACTGAATTTCATAGATCTGGCGTTTGACGGATTTTCAGGCATACCGAATTTTTTAAGCAAAAGCCAATCCTCGTATAAGCCTACACCAGAAAGTTTTGTGTATCCGAGATCCAGTTTGCGCCTGACAGATGTTCTCTCGCCCCAGTCGAAACCGGGGTATTTTTTTTTGAGAAAATCAGGTTTAGAAAAAAGATTCACGAAGTATTATAAAAAGTTTTTATACCCTAAGGCAAGATTATATTGTCCATTAAAGAATAATGGACAAAGATTAAATAATCATCCCGAAAAATTTCCTCTAAACGCTGAAAAAAAGGGAGCTTTGCTCCCTTTTATAATATATCG
>JAFGIG010000125.1 GCA_016929715.1 Caldifarciminota bacterium | reverse complement strand
TCCAGAATTTTCTCCTCGAAATCACCGGCAATTTTCAAAACCTCAGAATCATCGCTTCCTGAGGGCAAAGATATTCTAAGATATAACCTGTCGTCTTCACCGTATCTGAAAGCCGTCCCTTTCCTGACTTTGTCCTTAAAAATATATCCTCCGGCGAGAATAATCATTACGGCAAGCGGCATGACTACCCATCTCAGTTTCAGCATTTTTTTCAGCGTCCAGATGTAAGCTCTCGGTTTGTATGTCATTCTCGGCTTTATACGGCCTGAAAGAAGGGGTATCAGAGTAAATGCGACGAAAATCGAAGACAGCAGGCCGAAAGATGCCGCCATTGCAAAAGGCAGGTAGAGCTGACGCGACGCGCCCTGAAAGAAAAGAAAAGGCACAAAGACCACGATGGTCGTGAAAGTCGAGGCTGTAACGGGCATGAAAACTTCTTTAGCTCCCATGATAATCGGATTTTCCGCGCCCTCTTCCTTCTGTCTCAAGATGTTTTCAAGGACTATTATAGAATTATCGACAACCATTCCGAACCCGAGGGCTATTCCGCTCAACGTGAACACATTGAGTGAAAGCCCGGAAAAGTATATGCAGACAAAAGTCAGAAGCGAAGAGAAAGCCATGGTCAAAAAGAACAGAAAAACGGAATAAAAATCTCTCATAGTGAAAAAGAAAGACAGAGAAACGCCGACAAGGGCTATAATACCGAGTATCGCTATTTTTTTTATGTTTTCCCTTATGTCGTCGGCTTCGTCTCTTTCAAAGTCAACAATGACATCTCCCTCAATCTGCAGATTTTCGACTGCTTTTTTTACATTTCTGCTGAACTCCAATAGACCTATATCGTTTCTCTTTTCTATATTCAGGGTAATTACGGGGTTTCCGTTCACCCTGCTCAAATAATAAGGATCCCTGATGCCGTAGCTGACATGCGCTATTTTAGCTAGGTCTCTTCCATAGACAAACATGGTCTCAGGATGTTTTGGCTCCTCTACGACAACAGGAAGTGAATAACTTCCTTCGTTTAATTTTCCAGCCGAGACATCTTCTTTCATAAATTGTGTCAACACTGTATAAGGCGTATATCGCTGGTCGAAGATTCTGACATTTATCTCTTTCTCGGGATCGCCGTAGACAAGTATATTTTTTACTCCGTTCACCCTCTCGAGCTGTTCTTTTATCTCTCTGGCTTTTTCTCCCATTTCAATAAGCTCGTAAGGGCCTGTTACGGAAATTACTACCGGATATCCGCTCTCGAATTCGTCGGGAGATTTTTCAGTTATCGAAGGGGCTCTGGCGTCTATCGGAAAATCTATTCCCGACAATGCCTCTGCGAGAAGCACTTTCTGATAAGTGACGTCCACCGAAGTTTCAAATTCAATATCAATAATAGCCTGACCCCTCGACGACCTCGAAGTCACATTTCTCACTCCCTGAAGCCTTAATACTTCATTCTCAATTTTCCTCGTTATTTCCCTCTCGACGAGTTCCGGAGAAGCGTCCTGCCAGGTCATGAAAATACTCATCTTAGGGTGCTTTGTTTCCGGATATAACTCGATCCGAAGGTTGACTAGTGAAATGACTCCGAGGACGGTTATCACCGCATATACTGAAAAGAGAGTGACCGGTCTTTTAACGAAAAACTCTATCATAAACCAAAGGTATGAAAATCAAGGACACAAAACTTGAGAGCAGAAGACCTCCGATTATTCCCCTGCCCAGAGGGGCGTGGAGTGTGTTGCCCACAGAGAAAGGCAGGAGTCCGAGGACAGTCGTAAGCGTAGTCATGAGTATTGCTCTGAGCCTTTCTACTGAAGCTTTCTTTCCTGGCGTAACAATCCCTTCTCTCTTGAATTTCTCGGCTTTGTCCACTAAAATTATGGCGTTATTTACAACTATTCCGACAAGGACTATAAGCCCTATAAGCGACATGGCATTGAGGCTTGTTCCGGTCAGAAGAAGACTGATAAAAAATCCGGCTCCCGCGAAGGGCACTGTAATCATGATTAAAAACGGAAGTTTGAAAGACTCGTAAAACGAGGCGAGAATTAGAAACACGAGAAATGCGGCTACCACAAAAGCGAACAGTGCGCTGGACTGTGATTTTTTGTATTCCTCGGCTTCGCCTCCGAGTTCACTCCTGAAAGGAAATGAAGGAGAGCGGAATCCGGCGTCATAAGGAAGGACAGCCTCGACACATCTTTTGCCGTTGAAGCGCGTTATAGCCTTGTCAATTTCGAGAGTCTCTATTTCGGCAAACAGTTTCAGCGGAAGATTGCCTATTCTCATACCCGCAAGGTCTCTCAGAGTTCCCCTCGCTTCGAGAGAAATAGTCAAGTTCTCCTCCCCCCTTTCTATGTCGAGTATCTCCCTGCCTCCCGTGAAAAGCCTGAGTCTCGACACGACCTCGCCGGCGTCGTGTCCGAAAAGAGACAAAAGGTCTTCTTTTAGCGTGATATTTATAGTTCTTATCTTCTGGCTGTATGTGAAAACCGCACCGGGATAGACGCCCTGTATCATCCTTTGGACAATTTCTCCTTCTCCTGTCTCCTCGTAATATCCTCTGAGGGTAATCGTCCCCAGAGATGCGAAATCTGCGGTCACGGGATTGTAATCTCTGTATGAATAGTCAACTCCTGAATAATCGCTGAAAATCCTGTCAAGTTCATAAGGGGAACTCCACCTTTTTACCCTTATTACGCCGCTGTTTTCGCCTGATAACCCGAATGGATCGGTTTTACCCGCCAAAAAAAGGTTTTCGTAATCTTTCGACGTAAAGAAATCGGCAAATCTTTTTCCGACCTTCTCTGTTTCCGCCAGTCCTGTTCCCGGAAGAAGTTCATATTCGATGAGCATCTCTTCGTTGAGCCTTGGAAGCATCTCTTTTTTTATTATGAAAAATAATGATATGCCAGCCAAAAAAAACATTCCAAAAAAGACAAGCGGGTAAATGCTTTTTTTATAACAGAAATCTATCAGGACCCCGAATTTTTCTTCAATCTTTCCGTAAATTTTTGTCTGTTGTTCCTTTTTCATAGATTTCGAGAGAAGAGGCAGTAGAGTGAAAGCTACAAAAAGAGAAAAGACGAGGGTTACAATCACGGAATAAGAAAGAGGCCTGAGCATAGACCCTGCTATTCCGTGGACATAGACCACAGGAAAAAAAACGGCTACTGTCGTCAGGACCGAAGTTATGACTGCGACCGCTACTTCCCTTGCGCCTGTGACTGAATCGCCTTTTCTTATTATATTTTCAAGGACTACGATTGAAGCATCAACCAGCATCCCGATGGCGAGAGCCAATCCCGCCAGCGTCATTGTGTTTATTGAAATCTTAAATATATAGAACACAAAAAAAGCCGGAACAATGGAAAGAGGCATGGATAGAGACAATATCAGAGGAATTCTCCTGTTGCCCGTGAAGAGAAATAGGACACCGAACGCGAGAACGCCGCCTATGATGAGAGTGAGGACAATATCCCTTATGGATTTCTTGATGAAGTCGGCGTCATCGTATGTAATTTTGAACTCGAGATCGGGATATTCTTCTTCAAGAGAATTTGTAAGCCCTTTGACGCGGTCTGAAACCCTAATGGCATTAGTATTCCAGTCCCTGTATATCTCTGCGAAATACCCGAATTCGCCGTTGTAATATACCGCGCAGTCCCTTTCCTCCTCAGTCTCTTCAACTCGCGCGACGTCTTTGAGCCTGAAAAGTCCTCCCTTGAGAGGTATGTTCTCAATGGACTTGACGTCGTAAGTCGTAGATACAAACCTCAGCGGGAATGTATAACTTCCGTCTTTCACCAAGCCCGACGGAGCGGAAACATTATACGAAACAACAGCAGAATGAATTTCGTCAGGCGAAATGCCGTAGGCGTCAATCAGATCAGGTTCGATTGTTATCAAAATCTTTTTCTTCATTATCCCAAGAATCCTCGCTTCGCTGACTCCTTGAACCTGTTCGAGTCTTCTCGATATCACGCCCTCTATTAGTTCCCTTTCGCCTTTTATCCAAACCCCCATTATGGGCCTTGTCGAAGGGCCTGTAGTCATTATCGTCGGTCTTTCGGCTCCTTCCGGAAAAGACCAATAAGCCTCGTCCATCTTCTCCCTGAGCTGAAGAAGCGCCGCTTTCATGTCAGTGTCCCTGTGAAAATACAAGGTGACTATTGACAGTCCCTCGGACGACACCGATCTTATGTCCATAATTCCCCGGACAGAGTATGCGTGTTCTTCTACTTTCGCGGTTATCTCTCTCTCGACTATTTCAGGCGAAGCTCCCGAATATCTGCAAATAACTGAATACTCGGGTTTCCTGACGTCGGGAAGGAGTTCGAAAGGAAGATTGAAAAGAGATATCACTCCCAGGACGGCCAGAGCGGTGTAAAGCATGGCCGTCAAGACAGGCCTTTGTGTAAAAAACCGGATAAATTTCATTCAAAAAGAACTTTTACTTTTGTGTCGTGGGCTATTGTGAACTGACCTTCGACAAGGACGGTGTCGCCTTCCTGAATTCCTTCTATTATTTCAATGTAATCCCTGCCCCTCTCTCCTGTGGTCACCCACTGCCACTTAGCCTTGCCCTCCCGGACTACGAAGACGAGAAATTTATTCTGCCTGTTTAAGACAGCGTCGTATGGCACTCTTAGCCTTTCAGGATAGACCTCGCTCTGAATTTCTACCGACACTATTTCACCTACCCTCCACTGACCGTCCAGAGACACAACGGCTTCTCCCGTCCCCTGTTCATCTACAACCGGAGATACGGATATTACTGTTCCTTCGCTTCTCCTGTCGCCTTCGACTGACGACACAATAGCCCCGTTGCCTATGCCGAGCCCCCACAGTTCAGTCTGAGGGACGTAGGATCGGACAATAAGACCTCCGCCTGATATGACCGATAAAACAAGTTCTCCCTGCCGGACACTACTGCCGGCTTCTCTCAAGATATTTGTGACGACACCGCTGAAAGGCGCTCTTATGTTGAGGTCCTGAACAGTCCTCGCTATGGATGCGTATTGTCTTTCGGCGTCCAAAAGTCCAGAGCTGACTCTCAAAAGATTTCTGTTAGTGTCACCGATTTCCAGTCCGTATTGGTATCTCGTCCTCGCCTTCTCAAGATCGAACATGGCCTGTTCGTAGCTCGCCAATTCACTCGAATACCTGAGCTGAGCCAGCTGTTGACCCTGTCTTACGCTGTCTCCCTGCCTGACGTAGAGCCTCTCGATGATTGTGTTTGAAGGGCTTATAAAATCAACTCTTTTTGTGGCGTCCACCCTGCCAAGCGTCTCGACCCATTGCGTTACCTCTCCGATGTCGGCTATCGCACCCTTGACTTCAAGAGGCGGAATCTCAGTTGTCTGTATTTCATTTTGCGAATTCTTGCCTTTTTTGTCTAAAACAAATTTTTTCAGGACAAAAAAGCCCACTATCAATATTAAGAGGATTATTACTATCGCGACGGCTATTTTTTTCATTTGTCTGCTCCTTGAAAAGGGTCAGAAAAGTATTAAGAAAATTATTTATTCAACTCTTTTCTTATAATTCAAATCGAGTATAAACAGTTCCTTGAGGGAAACGCCGTATGCCTCAAGCGCGTCTGTGTAATCCTGAAGATAAGAGAGTTGTTCTGAAGGAGATGTCATTTCCCACGGAGTCCGCAGAAGTGCTTTTTCAGCCGCTTCGAAAGTAGATTTAGCTATCTCGAATCTGAGCATCATTCTTTGGACTTCGGTTTCCACCTTTCTCTTTTCAGCCTGAACCTCGTCTTCAACGCCTTTTTTCCTCTCTCTGAGCGCCGACAGAGAAAATTCGAGTGATTTTATCCTCTCCCTGTCTGAATAATGAAACAGCGGGATGGTAATACCGGCGGCGATTCCCCACCTGTTCTCCTCTATATCGTAAAGGGCATAGGTCTCCTCGTCTCTTCCGTTCAGGCCGTAATAACCCTGAAAATCCAGAGAAATCCCTGAGGCGGATTTATCTTTTTCCAAAAAATATAAGGCGTCTTCAATTTCGTCTTCAATATCCCTGAGTTCGTAATGACCAAGAGTGGTAATCTCTCCTGAAAAAACCGGCATATCCGGAAATATTGCTGTAAATGAATCCTCGCCGGTCAAAAGCGCGAGCTCCTCCATGCATTGAGATATTTTTGAATCCGTTTCAAGTTTTTTCAGAATTATCAGGCCGAGTCTGCTCTGGTCCCTCAAAAGGGCAACTTCCTCCACGTATCCACTTCTGTAAAGGTGCTCGAGCTCTCCGAACTGCCTTGAGGCAAGGCTCTCCATGACAAAATAAGTCTCCCTTGCCCTTTGAAGGATGAAGAGATCGACGTAATTCGCCCTCAGAGAAGCGAGGACGTTTCTTTCAGTCCTCTCTAAATTCCTGAGTTCTCTTTCGTATTTTCTTTCGTAGTATTTTACTTCGTTACGGGGAAGAAAATTTCCCAGAATCGGTTGGGAGACTGTAAAGAAAACATTTCCCTGGTAATAATTCTCGTCACTGTATATGTTCGAGGTCTGGTTGACCTTCGAAAGTTCGTATGAGACCTCGGCGTCCGCGCCCGTCGGCAGTAATGCCGAGAGGTGCGCCCCCAGAACCCCTTCCTCTGTCTTGGTCCATATCTTCAAAGGTTCGGGAAACGGCGGGTAATTTGTGTAATTTGATGAATAGGATATTCTCGGGACATAACCCCTCAGGCTGAGTTCGGGAATGAATTTATAGACCTGAGACCTATACTGCGACCTCGCCGACAAAACTTTTTCCCTCGCGGCTCTCATTTCAAAGGAGTTCGACACCGCAAGCGACTCTGCCTGTGAAAGGCTGAGGACAACAGACACAACAAGGTTTAATAAAACTAACATAGTTT
>JAFGIG010000124.1 GCA_016929715.1 Caldifarciminota bacterium | reverse complement strand
GTTGAAGTTCAGTTAGATGAAGATTTGCCTGGTCTTTTCAGCTTCAGAGCTGAAAAATCTTTTTTTACTGAAAAAAATTCAATATATTTCACCCTGACAAGACACGGAAATGTCTCTCTAAGAATATTTGACCTCTCCGGAAGAATGGTTTCTGAGATTCTTGACGGTTATTTAGGCCCCGGAAAATATAGATATGAAATAAGCACAGATGTTCAGACGCAGGGAGTTTACTTCGTCTATATTTTGACAGATGAAGGAGAAAAAACCTTGAAAATAGAAAAAATACAATGAAATTAGGGGAATAGATGAAAAAATGGTTGATTTTTACATTACTTGTCGCATCGACCTCATCTTGTTTTAAGACAAAAACACCTGTAGAGATTTTTCTTAGTGAAAATGGTTTTGAAAATCTTGAATCTCTAAACAGTCAAGGGAACACGCCTTTAGTCCTCGCTTTAGACCAAAACAAAAAGCAAATAGCCAAAGATATCATAGAAATCGGAGCGGATGTGAACGGGAAAGCCGAAGACGGGAGAACCCCTCTTTTATCGGCTTTAGAAGGGCAAGATGAAGAGCTTGTTGAACTTTTACTGTCGAAAGGGGCAGTTTTCGATTACTATGACAATAAATCGGGACTTACGCCAATTCAAATCGCCGTCGAAAATGGGAATGTCAATATAATCAGATCTCTGATTGACGCAGGTGCAGATAATTCTAGCCTTTATTTGATAAAAGACGGAAAAGCAGGACTTTTCAGAGTTGGCATGCTTAAAGATGACATTTTATATAACATTTTGGCGTATGATAACCTTAATATTGACAGCTCTGTAATAAACTCTGAAGGAACTGAAATAGTAATATATAAAATATTTGTAGACGCGGAGCATGATTGTATTGAGATTTTTTACGACCAAGATCTAGGTGATGTCTATCTGATAAAAATATACTGTTCCGATTTCAAGACAGAAGAAGGTATATGCGTTGGTTCCACCTACGAGGAATCTTCCATCGCATACGGTGAATTGACCCCTGAGTGGGGGGACAAGGGCGAACCTGTTCTGATTGTCCACGATAAGAGAATTTCCTTTGTATTGGAAAACGACGGATGGTGGCTTTCCGGAAAAGTCAGAAAAGGATCGGATCCATCCGGTGCTGAAATCAAATCGGTGATTGTGTGGTGAATATGAATACAGGAGCACATAATTACAGACAAAAAATAAATGAAGATTTGAAAAAAGTTCTATCAGGGGATGAAAATGTTATTGCGTGTTGGGAAGGGGGATCTGCCGCCACGGGCTATGAAGACGACTATTCCGATCTCGATCTCGCCGTTGTCTGTAAAGATGATTACGTGGAAAATGTCTTTGATCTCATAGAGAACCTTCTTATAAAAGACAGAGAGATTCTCAAAAGATTCAGAATGCCGGAACCCACATGGCACGGACACTCCCAGTGTTTTTATCTTCTAAGAAACGCTCCTTTATACTATTACATTGATCTGGCTGTGATGAAGCTGTCTTCAAAAGATAAACTTACAGAAAGCGACAGACACGGAATAGCGAAGGTTTGGTTTGATAAAAAATCAATTATTGACACTTCACCGCTTAAAGAAGATGTATTGAGTGAAAAATGCCTGAAATTTTTAGAAAATCTCGAAAAAGGTCCTTTCTGGATTTTAGAAATAGAAGCGAGGAAAAACTGTGCCAGAGGGAATTATGTAGACGCCAAGACAAGCTACGATGCCATATTGAACAGACATCTCTCCGGACTGGTAAATCTTAAATACAGGAAGAGCAAGTATGATTTCGGTTTCAGGTATTCAAAAAGAGATCTTCCCCCTGATGTATTCAAAAGTGTTTGTGAACTTCTTTTTGTCTCAGCGCCTTCCGAATTGCCAATGAAGCTTGAGAGAGCCCTCGACATGATAAAAAAACTGAGGGAAGAGATTAAGAAGGAATACGGATGAAAAAAGGATAGAAATGCCTACAAATCTTCCGCCTGAGTATTTTGAAGCTGAAAAGAGATATAAAAACGCGACAGAACTGTCGGAAAAGATAATATTGCTCGAAGAACTTATAGGCACCGTCCCCAAGCATAAGGGAACCGACAAACTCAGGGCTGATTTGAGAAAAAAGCTCTCGAAGCTCAAAGAGTCCAAAAATTCAAAAAAAGGTTCTTCAAAGCATGAATCAGTTTTCTCAATAAAGAGGGAAGGAGCGGGTCAGATAGTCCTCATTGGGGGGACAAATACAGGAAAATCTTCACTGCTTGCCGCTTTGACTCACGCAATACCTGAGATAAGCCCGAATCCTCATACGACCTGGAAACCTACACCAGGGATGATGAGATATCACGACATCCACATTCAGCTCATAGACACTCCGCCGTTGAACAGAGAATTCGTTATGCCCGAACTTTTTGATATGCTGAAAAGGGCAGACCTTCTGGCTTTAACGGTCGATCTCGAAGGAGACCCTTTCACGCAGACCGCACAGACCCTGGATATTTTAAGAGAACACAAGATAGAGCCGGATGCAGAAGCTTTTGAAGATAAATCTCATAAGTCGAGAATAATTATAGTCGTAAATAAACACGACGGTCATGAATTTTCAGAGGATTTTGAGATATACAAAAAACTCAGCGACTGCCCTTTTGACGCTGTGCCGGTTTCTTCGAAAACCGGATGGAATCTCGACGGACTCAGGGAAAAGTTTTTCAATGAACTGGATATCATAAGAGTATATTCAAAAAAACCCGGTTTCCAAGCGGATTTGACCATGCCATTTGTTCTTAAAAAAAACGCTACAGTCGAAGATTTCGCCTCTGCGGTTCATCAGGATTTCAGAAAAAATCTTAAAATGGCAAAAGTATGGGGAGAGGGCGTTTACGACGGCCAGCTTGTCAGCAGGGATCACATACTGTCTGATAAAGACATTGTGGAACTGCATATTTGAAAACAAGATTTCCACAGTTTGCTTTGATATTTTCATTTACTGGTTTTTGCTGGCTCAGTATGCAGGTCTTTCACGAGCTTGGTCATGTTTTAGGGGTTATCTGACAGGAGGTAAAATCGAAAGGGTTTATCTACACCCTCTTTCGGTTTCAATGACCGGGCTTTCCCGCAATCCGCATCCTCTATTTGTCGTTTGGGCAGGACCTTTTTTAGGCAGCTTGATTCCACTTGTCATTTGCGCGGTGGCAAAGTATTTGAGAATGCCGGGTCTCTACATGTTCCGTTTTTTTGCCGGATTTTGTCTTGTATCGAATGGTTTTTACATCGGTTTGGGATCAATTCAAGGCTTGGGCGACGCTCAGGACATGTCGAGAATGGGAACCCCTTTGTGGATTATGATTTTATTCGGAACAGCGGCTATACCTGCCGGATTCGCTCTCTGGCACGGAATAGGCGAAAAATTCGGTTTTGGAAAAGCAAGGGGTGATGTCGACAGAAAAGCCGTAATAGTTTCAATTTGGCTCTGTATAATAATTGTCGTTTCCGAGGCAATATACAATATCTATTTTTGACATCAGATCTCTGATAAGAATAACTGTGTCCAGCTGAATTTGTCGGTATAAAACTTGAAAGATCCGTTTTCAGTATATTTTTTGATCACATCTTTTTGGACAAATATTTTGACTTTTTCATATTCAAATGAAATGGAAGCAGAAAATATTTCTTCTTTTCCTACAAGCGACCCGACCGGGCCGTAAGAAGCGCTTCATCAGCCCCGGATTATTGCCTGTTCAGATATGTTAATCGAAAGACCTCTTTTTTTTGCGTGATCCAGTAGTTTTGTATCTGAAAAACATTTAATTTTCATGAGTAAATATTAAGGTTGTATTGTGATTGGGTCAACAAGCTAAAATAATACAGTGCGGGTTAATTACAAATCAGTATAATTTCTTTTCCTCTCGTTCTCTGTCAGCAGTTTTTTTCTAAAACGTATATTTTTCGGAGTTATTTCCATGAGTTCGTCATCCTGTATGAACTCAAGGCCGAATTCGAGGGTTATCTCTCTTGGAGGAGTCAGCCTTATCGCTTCGTCGGAGCCCGCAGCTCTAATATTTGTCAGTTTTTTCTCTTTCGTCGCATTGACAACAAGGTCGCTCGACTTGTGACTTGTTCCGATTATCATCCCTTCATATACATCGTCGCTGGGCTTAATGAATATCTCTCCTCTCTCCTGAAGCCCAAATAGCGCGTAACCCGATGCTTTTCCGGCGTTCATAGATATCTGAGTCGGGCCTCTTCTTTTCTGGATTTCTCCTTTGAATTTTTGATACATAAAGAAGTTCTGATACATCGTTCCTGTTCCGCGAGTCATCCTGAGGAACTCGCTCCTGAAGCCCATAAAACCTCTCGTGGGTATTATAAATTCCAGACGGACTGTGCCGATGGAAGTCGTCTTCATGCTCTTAAGTTCCGCTTTTCTCGACCCGAGAACTTCTATAACTCTGCCCTGATAGCCCTGATCTATCTCTATGAGAACTTCTTCAATAGGCTCCAGAGTGTCGCCGTTCATTTTGATCATTATAACTTCCGGAGCTGAAACTTCGAATTCATATCCTTCCCTGCGCATCGTCTCCATGAGTATCGAAATATGCAGTTCTCCTCTGCCCGATACTTTGATTTTTTCAGACCCCTCAAATTTTTCAATTTTTATCCCGACGTTTGTGAGAGCTTCGTATTCGAGCCTTTCTCTTATTTGTCTCGATGTGAGAAAACGGCCGCCGTCTTTTCCTGAAAGTGGACTTGTATTGTGTGAAAAGATAACTGATATTGTCGGTTCATCGATTTTAATTTTCGGCAGAGCCACAGGATATTCTGGGGAAGCGAGAGTCTCTCCGACGTGAACTTCATCAATGCCTGCGGCAAGGATAATATCTCCCGCCGAAGCTGAGGAGGTTTGGACTCTTTTTAAGCCCATGTATTTTAATAGCTTTGTTATTTTGGCTTCTTTTACCTTTCCGTCGGTTTTGATAAGAACGACAGGGCTTCCGTTGGAAATTTTGCCGTGAAATATTCTACCTATGGAGTATCTTCCCAGATAAGAGTCGTAGTCGAGCATCGTCACGAGCATCTGAAATGGTTTTTCGGGATCGGCTATAGGCGGCAAAACCCTGTGAAGTATTGTGTCGAGTAGAGGTTTCATCGTTTTGCCTTCTTCATCTAAATCAAATGTCGCAGTGCCATTTTTTGCCGATGTATAGACAATTGGAAAATCGAGCTGTTCGTCTGTAGCATTCAATTCGCAGAATAGGTCAAATGTCATGTCCGCGACCTCAGCCGGTCTGCAGTTTTTTCTGTCAATTTTGTTTATGACGAGAATAGGCTTCAGGTGCAGTTCGAGAGATTTTTTCAGGACGAATTTCGTCTGGGGCATAGGACCTTCGAAAGCGTCGACGAGGAGAAGAACGCCATCCACCATTTTCAAAATTCTCTCTACCTCGCTTCCGAAATCGGCGTGTCCCGGAGTGTCAACAATGTTTATCTGAACTCCTTTGTAGGGAATTGAGGCGTTTTTGGAAACAATTGTTATCCCTCTCTCTTTTTCGAGAGGATTTACGTCCATTATTGTGTGTTCGCCTTCCTTGAATTCATGAGCACCCGTCTGCTTCAGAAGAGCATCTACGAGAGTAGTCTTCCCGTGATCGACATGCGCTATTATGGCTATGTTTCTTATATCTTTCCTTCTTTTAACATTCGGCATTTTGTGAATCCTTTATTAATATTTTATGAAAAACTCTTACTCAGGGAAAAGCAGTTTATATGGAATGCTTTCAAAAGTAAATAAAGATATATTATAAAGTTAAAATTGACGGTGTTAGTAAATTAAACAATGCGGTTAATAGTTTTACAGAAAAATTTATTTGCCAATCGAACTTTTTTTATTTAAGGATATGGATGTTAAAAAAATACATTATACCATTTCAATATTTTTTTCTACCAAGAAATAATTGAAGCATAGGTCTTTTGGACAAGTTATTTTGCAATGAATAATATGTAATTTTGCTTAATGCAAATAAATCAATTTTTACTTTAATCACAAATCAAATAATACCGAGGTTTAAAAAACATCAAATAATGGCATAAAAAATGCTGATTTTCATTACAAGATATCACAATATCACACTGGAAATCTAAATGAGAGAAGATTTATTTTTAAAAAACAAAAAAAATGATGGGAAATAGTGTATAATAAATCTAATAAACTTCTGAAATGGAGGTTTGTATGTCATTGTTAATTTTCCTGTATTATTCAATGATGTCTTTTCCGATTTTGATCTACCAGGGTCAATGTCAGACCTCAGACAAAGCAAACGAAGTTTTTGTTCTGGATTCATTTGCATACGTAGCTTCTTATGGCGCAGGTCTCGATGTTATAAATGTTGCAGATCCTCAGCACCCTGTTCTCACCGGAAACATTGACCTGAATTCGAACTCGTTTTGCGTTTTTATAGAAGACTGCTATGCATATGTTGGAACGGCAGATTTCAATCAGGGACTGAAAATTGTTGATGTCAGTAATCCATCAAATCCTGCTCTAGTTGGTCAGTATAATTGCCCCAATCAGGTATATTCTGTAATAGTTCAAAGTAATAG
>JAFGIG010000123.1 GCA_016929715.1 Caldifarciminota bacterium | reverse complement strand
GTTCAGTCCCTCTCCCATGGGATGCCAGATTGAATTTTCCAGAAAAGCGACTCTGTCTGCGAAGGTAACTCCCCCGGCGCCGGTAAAATCCCCTCCGATGTAAATTCTGTCGGAAAAAGGGTCAATGGCGTAAACACTTCCGTTGAGGCCGTTTCCGACGGGTTCCCACGATGTGCCATTCCATTTGGCTAAATAATCGGCATCAGGATGACCGCCGGCGTCTGTAAAAGCTCCGCCGGCATAAACGTCTCCTTCAACTATCTTTATGGAATAGACATATCCATTGAGTCCCTGACCGATAGCTTCCCAGCTTGAGCCGTTCCATTTTGCTATATAATCGCCGTGCAAATTCCCTCCGGCGTCAGTAAAATGCCCTCCAGCGTAAATTTCGCCGTCGCATGATACTATTGTTCGAACATATCCGTTGAGGCCGTTTCCGAGAGACCTCCAGGTAACTCCATCCCATCTGGCTATGAAATTCGCTTTAGGGTCGCCTCCTGCGTTTGTGAACATGCCTCCAGCGTAAACATTGTCTTCTGAAACGCAGACAATCCAGACGGTGTTGTTGAGGCCCTGGCCAAATGATTGCCATGAATAGGTTTCAATTTCAGAAACAAAAGCAAAAAATAGGATTAGAGATAGAAAAAATAATTTTATCTTTTTCATCATGAAATCTTATCATAAAATTTTTTACATGTTTTTAGTTTTTTGAAATAGACAAAGCGGCGGTAATTCCCGGTTCTGGATATAGAATAAGATATTATGTATAATTTTCTGATGATTGCGTTGTTAATTATACTGACGTTGTTCATGGGGGAGCCCATGCAAAACAATGCCACAGAACCGCCGAAGGTCGGACTTGTCCTCAGCGGAGGCGGGTCGAGAGGTTTCGCTCACATAGGAGTCCTCAAAGTTCTCGAAGAGGCAGGATTCAGGTTCGATTATATATCCGGGACGAGCATGGGATCCATAGTGGGAGGACTATACGCTTCGGGTTTCAACGCGCATCAAATCGAAAGCCTGACAGCGACAGTCGACTGGACAAGCCTTTTTAAGGATGAAGTCAGACGGAGAGACATGCCCTTCGACGAAAAACCTTACGCGGAAAAGTATATCGGAGGGCTGAATTTTGAGGGTTTTAAGCCTGTATTTCCGCTCGGTTTGATTGAAGGACAGAAAATCGAAACCCGATTGTCTTCGCTGACTTGGAGGACCAACACAATAGAGAATTTTTCAGATTTGCCCATACCTTTTATCTGTGTCGCATCAGATGTTGAAAAATCCCAGGCGGCAGTCCTGGACAGAGGAAATCTTGCAGAAGCGATGAGGGCGAGCATGGCTATTCCCACAATTTTCACGCCGGTGACAATAGAAGGCAAACTGCTCGTGGACGGAGGAACCATAAGGAATTTTCCCGTTCAGGACATAAAAAATCTCGGCGCGGATTTTATTCTGGGGATTGATGTTGGAACTCCGACAAAGCGGAGATCTGAACTTCGTTCTGCCGTAGATATAATAAATCAGGTCATCGGTTTCAGAAACACCGAAACGAACCTTAAACAGAGATCTCTCTGCGACTATCTGATAACACCGGACCTCGAAGGCTTTTCAAGTTACGATTTTTCCAGCCCGGAAATGCTCATAGAGGCGGGAGAAGAGTCGGCGAGAAAAGTGTTGATTGGGCTGACACTTCTTGCGGACAGTTTGAACAAATTGGGAAGGGAAGAGGAAAGAACTGTATTTTTTACTCCGGATTCCGTGTTTGTCGAAGATATATATGTCATGGGGCTTAACGAAATGACGAGGAGCTTTGTCGTTTCGACGTTCGAGCATCAGACTCCCGGCTGGCTTGATTCTGAAAAAATAGAAAAAGGGATTGAAAGAGTTTACAATACGATGTTTTTTAAAAAAGTCAATTACAGGCTCAAGAAAACTGAAAATGCTTACGTTCTGGTCATAGTCGTCGAAGAAAATAAAAACGACAGGTTAAATCTCGGCCTTCGTTACGATTCTTATGAAAATGCTCAAATGCTTGTGAATATGACTTTGAGAAACTTCATCATTCACAGTTCAAAATTGTCTTGCGACTTGAAACTCGGAGAAAACTACTCTTTCAGAGCAGATTACTACCTTTACACGGCTTTCGGCTATCCGAGGAACAAAATTGGGATAATTTTGTCCGCGGGTTTGTTGCAGAAATATTATTATCTCTATCACGAAGGAGCCCGATACGCTAAACTAGACGGAAAATCCCTTTTCAGCTCGCTTTCGCTGGGATGGACTTTTTTTGGAAAATATCAAATCAGCGCCGGTGTGAATTTTGATTTCTCGTCAATCAAACCTTCCGTAGCTCCGATTGATTTTAAGAACACGGTTTACAGCGGCTTGGTTTTCACGGGAAGAATAGACATGGACAATCTCGACAGGATTTCTTTCCCGGGATCCGGCGTAAAAACAGTTTTTAAGGCATCCCTTTCCGACAGACAGTTCGGTTCCAAAGAAGATTTTGTAAAACTCGAAACAGATATGATATTTTTTGTTCCAGCCTCTGAAAGAGCTGTCCTTTTCTGCGGAATCTGGGGAGGAGTGTCTCAAGCAGAATCTCTGTCTCTTCAAAACATGTTCTACACCGGAGGGCACAAACCCACAGCCTGCCTCAACACTTTTCTCGGATATGAAAACATGGAATTGAAGGGAAGCCAGCTTGCGGCAATGAGAACAGGAGTGAGATTTGAACCCTTTGACAACAGATTTTTAGAATTTCAGATAAACGCCGCTAAAACCGCGGATGATCCCGAAGATTTTTTTGAAGGAAAAGATATTTTATACGGCGCGGGAATGACTTTCGGCTTGAACACGCCGATTGGCCCCGTCTATGTTTCGCTTGCCGGTAAAAACATTGAAAATATAAACTTCTTTTTAAACATAGGATATGATTTTTAATGTCCTTAAACAACTGTCATTAATAAAGGAGGAGGCGATTATGAATAAAATTTCTATTTTTCTGGTTCTTACGTTTTCTGCTTGCGTTTTATGCGCGGGAACAATTGAGGAAATAAGGGAAGCGTATAACGAAGCGAATGAAATGATAAAAAACGACGAGTATTACAGAACGGACATCTCCGTCAACAGCCATAACCTTTCATTTCCAGCGGTCGGAATATACAACAGGCAGATAACGATGTTCTGGGAAAGCCGTCCCTGGTCGGAAACGGTCTATGGAATAGTTAAAATACACATCAAATCTGAAATTTCAGCTGCGGGGTATTATGACGAATACCTTTTTGACGAAGAAGGAAATCTGATTTTCTGCTATAGAGAGGGAGGATACGACGAGATTGAGAGAAGGTATTATTTTTCCGGAGACAGGTTATTGAGGCTTATCGCTGAAGGAACAGTCCATGACAATCCGGACGAACAGCAGAAAAGAGAAGCCGCTGATGTTTTGAAAGCGGCGGAAGGATTGAAGATTGCGTTTAACGGCTTGCACAACTATAACTGACCGCAAAAGATTTTTTTGTCAGGATTAGAGAGCATGAGAAAAATCGTCCTTTTTGTCTTATTAGAAGGTTTTGCTATTTGCCTCTCGTCATCTCCTCTTGAAGAGCTCGAAATGAAGATATTTGTTATGGTAAACAACTATAGAGAGTCTCTGGGGCTAAAAACTCTTGAATTCGACGAAAGAATTTTACAGCAGTGCAGAGAACACAGCCGTGCAATGGCGGCTCTTTCGTCTGAAATCAGCCACGAAGGTTTTGAGACAAGAGTTAAAAATCTGCAAAAGCACATTTCGCTTCTTTCTGCCGGAGAAAACGTTGCGAGCAACCTGAACACCCCCGATCCATGCTCGAGTGCCGTTACGGGCTGGATTAACAGTCCGCATCACAGGGAAAACATGACGAAAGAATGGGATTTATCCGCAATCGGGATTTCTGTATCTCCTGAGGGAAAATTTTATTTCACGCAGATATTTGTTCTCTTGAGAGATGAATATGCAGATGAAATTTTCGATACTGAAGAAATCGAAAAAGGCATTGAAACTCTTTTTATCGCATACAGGATCTCTTCGGGGAAAGAACATTTAGCCCGGAACGATACGCTCGATTTTTTGGCCGGGCTGGCCTGTCGTAAATTCGGAGAAAAACCTTTGGAAAGCGGTGAAATATTTTCAGAACTCAACGATAGCATAGAGAGCTATTTTGACTATGAGGGTATTGTCCATATCGTATCGACAAACAGCGGTCTGCAGAATCCGAGTGAGGAGATATTCGAATATTGGCTGAGCGACGGGCATTATCGTTCGCGTATGGAAGAGAATTACGACCTTTTCGGAGTCGGAGTTATCTCAACAGATGACGGTAAATACATCGCCGTCATGCTTCTTGTCAAATGCAGGGAGAGAAAATGAAATATTTCAAAAAAGCCGAAGGAAAAAAAGTTTTTTTATCGCCGATAGACGTCGAGGATTGCGAACAATACACGGAATGGCTCAACGACCCCGAAACGGCAGTATTTCTCGACTGCTTTTTCCAGAACATATCCCTTCTGAAAGAACGCGAACTTCTCGAAAAACTCGCAAAAGACGGATATGTTTTCGCCATAGTGGACAAAAACAGCGGAAAACTCATCGGCAACTGCGGGCTTCACAATGTAGATTGGATAAACAGGAAGGCGGCTCTCGGGATTTTTATTGGCGACAAGGACTACCGAAGCAGGGGATTCGGGGCTGAAGCAATCAGCCTTCTTCTCGATTACGCGTTCAATATTTTGAATCTGAACAGTGTTATGCTGGTCGTGAAAGAATTCAACACTAGAGGAATTAAATGCTACGAGAAGTGCGGGTTCAAAAAAATAGGGGTCCGGAGGGAGGCAAGTTTAGTTGCCGGGAAAAAATACGGCGAAATAATGATGGATATTTTGGCTGAAGAATTCATGGAAAACAGATTCAATGAATATCTGAAGGGTTAAAAAAAACCGAGTTCTGTTTGTAATGACAAGATTTGCATAAGAAAGAAGGTGAGGTATGCTCAAGGAATTCAGAGAATTTGCTGTAAAAGGAAATGCTGTTGACATGGCGGTCGGTATAATAATTGGAGCCGCTTTCGGCGCCATTGTCCAGTCTATTGTTGCAGACCTTATAATGCCCCCTCTGGGTCTTTTAATCGGCAATGTGGATTTTTCGAATCTATATATATTGCTCGGCGAAGGAACTCCTGCAGGTCCTTATTCTTCGCTCGCAAACGCTCAGACAGCCGGAGCCGTGACAATAAACTACGGCAATTTTATAAATATTTTCATAAGGTTTTTGATAGTTTCATTTGTAGTATTTTTACTTGTGAAAAACATAAACAAGCTAAAAAGACAGGAAAAAAAGATTGTGGAACCCGACAGCAAAGAATGCCCTTTCTGTTTTTCGAAGATGCATATAAGGGCTACTCGATGTCCGAACTGCACTTCTGAAATTGAGCAGTGAAGCGTAAACAGCCATTTCTGATACAGGGTTCAAAGAGGAGTGTTTTTTGCAGAAAAAACGAAAAGAGAAGGAATATTTGACATATAAAGTATTTTTGAAAAAACCGGAAGAAAAAGATCTTTGTTACGTCAGAAAGCTCTGGGCGGACGATATCACTATGAAGGAAGTGGGCGGGCCTATATTCATGGACGAAAAAAAATTTTTGGATTGGCACAAAAAAATGGAATCGAAAGCAAAAACAGATTGTTACAGACTGATCGCCGTATCCGAAAAAAAATTTGTCGGAGAAGCAAGTTTTCATAGATTCAGCTCTTCGGAAAAAACTGCTCATCTGAACATAAAAGTAGAGCATTCTTGTAGAGGCAGAGGCTACGCGCGAGCCGCACTCCGTGAGATTCTCAGGATTTTTTTCGAAGAATGGAGCGGCGAAACAATGTTGGACGACGTGAGAGAAGACAACGATCTGGCGTTGAATTTTTTAAGCGAAAACGGATTTTGCGTCTCATCTGAAAAGCATGAAAACGGCGCCCGCAGACTTTTTATGACAAAAAAGATGTATAGTGATATGATATGTAGATAAAAAAAGACCTTTATCCAGATTTTTATGATAAAACAGTAGAATCAAAAGAGGAAAGAAGTGGAAAACTTAATTTTCATACCGGGTTATAAAGAAGCCCTGATGATATTGATAGGCTTCTTTTTGATATGGGTCTGCGTCAGAAAAAATTACGAACCCCTCCTTCTCCTTCCCATTGGCATTGGAATAGTTCTTGTAAACCTGCCCTCTTCGCCCCTTAGAGGTGAAGATTCGATTTTAGCACTGATGTTTGAAAAGGGAGTGAAAAACGATATTTTCCCGCTTCTCATTTTCATTTCCATAGGCGCTATGATGGATTTCAAACCTCTTGTTCAGAGGCCATGGCTCGTAGTTTTCGGCGCCGCAGGCCAAATAGGAATATTCGCTACGACAATACTTGCCGTTGTCTTCGGATACAGCATCCGTCAGGCAGCGTCCATTGGAATAATAGGAAGCGCGGACGGCCCGACTTCAATATTTGTTTCGTCGAAACTCGCTCCCGAACTTCTGGGGCTGATTACCCTTGCCGCGTATTCCTATATGGCTCTCGTCCCTCTCATTCAGCCGCCTATTATGAAAGCTCTGACGACGAAAGGCGAAAGAAGGGTAAAGATGCCCGTCAGCACTTTCGTTGTGGGCAGAACGCTGGAAAAGCTTTTTCCATATATAATTTTGATGGTATCTGGAATTTTTTGTCCGATGAGCGTCCCTCTTATAGGTTTTCTGATGTTCGGCAATATATTAAACACATCGGGAGTCACTGACATGCTGGCAAAAGCCGCAAAAGATTATCTTTCGGGTCTTGTGACGCTTTTTTTGGGTATTGCTGTCGGATCCTCTATGACCGCCCAGTCGTTTCTCAGGGTTGATACGCTTGTTATATTTTTTCTCGGACTGTTCGCATTCGCATTTTCGACGGCTTTCGGAGTTTTTCTCGGCAAAATAATGCTTCTTTTCAAAGTGAGGATAAACCCTCTGATAGGCGCCGCGGGGTTGTCATCGTTTCCGATGTCCGCGCGCCTCGTCCATCAAATTGGTCAGGAAGCGGACAAGACAAATTATCTTCTGATGCATGCCGCTTCAGCGAATGTCTCGGGACAGCTCGCCTCTGTTATTGCCGGCGGAGTGTTGATTGACCTTGTCATGAAATATGCTCCCGCAGAGGGTTTTTCTGGAAACAGCCTTCAAATGGCTCTGAAAATTCTGTTGCTTGGAATGGGAAGGGTTTTTTTCATCATGGCGGTCGTCAGTTTGTTGATTTACGGAGCTAGAGCTCTTTTCAGAAATAAAGAAAGCTAAAAGGAAAAATAATAACAGAACATGAGTGGAGGTTCAGATGAAATATTTTTTTCTCGCTTTGCTGATATCTTTTGCCGCTTTAAACGCAGATCCACCCTCTAATTATGACCTGCGGAATGTCGGGGGAGTCAATTATGTGACGTCGGTCAAAAACCAGCAGGGAGGGACCTGCTGGACTCACGGAGCCATGGCTTCGATAGAAGGCAATCTCATGATGACTGGAGTTTGGACCGCCGCAGGAGATACAGGCGAACCCAACCTGGCGGAATATCATCTCGACTGGTGGAATGGTTTCAACCAGTGGAACAACGACGATCTCGACCCGCCGACAGGTTCGGGCTTGACGGTTCACGAAGGCGGGGACTACATGGTGACCACCGCTTATCTGAGCAGGGGAGAAGGAGCAGTCCGGGACATAGACGGCCAGTCCTATTCTTCAGCCCCCCCGAGAAGGCTCTCCACATACCGTTATTATTACCCAAGGCAGGTCTGGTGGCTCACCGCTGGCGAAAACCTCGTAAACATAAATGCAGTGAAAGAAGCTGTAATGACTTACGGAGTCGTCGGAACGTGTATGTGCTACAGCTCTTCATACATATCAAACTATATACATTACCAGCCGCCTTCCAGCACTGACCTTCCAAATCACGCTGTCGCGATAATAGGTTGGGACGACAATCTCGTCACCCAAGCCCCACTTCCCGGCGCTTGGCTGTGTAAAAATAGCTGGGGCTCAAGCTGGGGTAACAGCGGCTGTTTCTGGATATCCTATTACGATAAATTCAGCTGTCAGGAACCCCAAATGGGAGCGGTATCATTTCAGCAGGTTGAAGTGATGAGATACGACACTATATACTATCATGACTATCACGGATGGAGAGATACTAAGGCCGACTGTTTTGAGGCTTTCAATGTATTTGTCGCTGACAAGGATCACTCCATCGCCTCGGCAAGTTTTTTCACAGCAAAAGACAGCGTCGAATACACTGTCAGGATTTACGGAAGTTTCTCGGGTGGACAACTTGCCGACCTGCTTGACGAACAATCGGGATTTTGCCAGATAAAAGGTTTTTATACTGTCGATTTTGATTCTTCCCCTTCATTTACAATAGGAGACACTTTTTACATCTACCTTCACCTCTCAGACGGTGGTCAGCCTTACGACAGAACTTCCGATGTTCCTGTTCTTCTCGGAGCGAGTTACAGGACAATAGTCGAATCCTCTGCTCTGCCGAATCAGAGTTATTACAGAGAAGGCGGGCAATGGCACGACCTATACTACTGGGCGGGAAACCCTTACCCACAGACGGGTAATTTCTGTATAAAGGCATGCGCGGTATCTGTGGGCTTGAAAGTTACGCCTGAAACAGATCTTAAATCGACGGGGCAGCCCGGAGGCCCGTTCACTCCTGATCAATTCCAATACGATATAACCTACAACGGAAGCGGACAAATTGACTATTCCGTGAATGTCAGCCCTTCCTCGCAATGGCTTTCGGTTACCGGTCAAACTTCAGGGACTTTGTCTGCAAGCGATACTGTATCTTTGATATTTTCAGTAAATTCATCCGCTAACTCGCTTCCGGCAGGAGCTTACAGAGCCGTTATCGAGTTTGAAAACAACACAAATCAGCTAGGTTCTACATCGAGGGATATAGTTCTGCTTATCGGCGCAAATCAAACCATTTATTCATGGACTCTCGATACTGACCCCGGATGGACTTCAGATCCTCAGTGGGCTTTCGGAGTTCCCACAGGTCAGGGCGGAGAGCACGGATGTCCGGATCCGAACGCAGGACATACAGGAAATAATGTTTTTGGATACAACCTAAACGGAGACTATGCGAATAATCTTTCCGAGAAATACCTGACGGCAGAAGTTATTGACCTATCAAGAGTGTTTAATACTCAATTGAGGTTTTACAGGTGGCTTGGTGTTGAGAGATCCGCCTATGATCACGCCAAGATACAGGTGAAAGCGGGTTCGGGAAGCTGGGAGACCGTATGGGAAAATCCGGATTCTGAAACTTCAGATAACGCCTGGGTTCAGGTGACATACGATATATCGTCAATTGCCGACGGCGAATCCGAAGTCTATATCAGATGGGTTATGGGGACCACAGACGGCGGCTGGAGATACTGCGGTTGGAACATAGACGACGTTGAAATTCTCGGCATAAACGAGACTGCCGTCGAAGAAGAAACCTTAACCGGGGAATCAGGAAATTTCTCTTTCCGGCTTTCCAAAAATTTTGGGAAAGAAACTAACATTTATTTCACACTCCCGGAAGAGGGAGACGTCCGGATTTCTGTATATGACATTTCCGGAAGAAGCGTCTCTGTCCTGACAGACGGATTCAGACCGGCTGGAACTTACAGTTTACTTTGGAAAGGAGAAGACGGAGAGGGTAAACTGCTTTCTTCCGGCGTATATTTTATTAATGTCCAAACTCATGGCCGTTCATTTTCAGGTAAAATGATATTGGCGAGATAAAACCGGAAGATCTAGTTAAAATGCAGAGGCAGGCGGAGAAAACAACCGCCTGCCATGATTTTTATGAATATAATATCTATCCAGACAGAACAGACGACTTCGATTACAGATGTATTTCTCGCGGTCATCTGTTTCATATTTTTTGCCTTATTCTTTGTTCGATTTAATAAAACGAAAAACAGCCTGTTATTCGTTTGGTCTCTGATATTCCTACTTCTTTTTACAGCGTCTTTTTTCGGCGCGGTGCTTCACGGTTTTGTTTTAGGGGAGAGTATTAAATATTTACTATGGATTCCTATCAAACTATCTATCGCGATTTCTATTTCTCTGTTCGCGAGCGCATCATACTGCGATATGAGAAATTTCAGCCCAAAAGGATCTTTGGTTGTTTTGTTTATTTTGACGGCTGTATGTTTTTACACAATAGACCTTTTTACAGATTCAAAGCATTTTGTTTTGATATTATTCCAACTATGGGCTTTAGTGTTCTCAGGAGCCGTCTATTTTTATCTTTCACTAAGTCGAAATTCAATAAAAACAATATTCATGATTTCAGGTATTTTTATAACCATGATTGCTTCGCTTATTCAATACTCAGATAGTATTTGGATTAATTGTCTATGGGAGTTTGACCATAACGGAATTTATCACTTGGTTCAGATTCCCGGGTTGTTCTTGTTTTTTTTCGGAGTTAAATTTCCCTTAGAAAGAAAGTTTGTAACTCATACAGAAAAAGTCAAATAAATTGTTATGTTTATTAAATCGTTGTAATTTTACCCCTTAAAAACAGAAGCTTTTTTTGTGTTGATATCTGATTCTGTGTTTTGTAAAAAATTTTTTTCAAAAAGGAGGCGATTTGAAAAAAATAATGAAAAGTCTGCTTATGTCACGTAATATAGAGCTATAAATCAAAAGAGTTGAAGCCCTGCAGTATGTTTCGAAAAACAAAATATCAACTCAGGGATGTTGATAAAAATGTGGAAAACAAAAAGATTTTTGGCTTGAAAAATGCTCTATTTTTTATCGTCCGATTTGGAAAAAAATATAAACGTTCATATTTGACGAGTTCAAAATAGTTAAGAGAAATTAATAGAATCAGGTTGACCCCTTTCATAATATGGTTATCTTTATCATTAACATGAAAATAGGATACCCTTGCTTAAACAGAACCCTGAATTGCACAACAGGTTCGACATTCAGGCTTAAAAACTATTCTGAAGCTGAATTGATAAAAAAAATCTCCTCAAACCTTATATGTCTTGAAAAAACATTAGAGTTCAATTTAGAAAACGGACTGTTTTTTTTCAGGATAAGTTCAGATCTGATACCATTCGGATCACATCCTGTCATGAAATTTAACTGGCAAGAGTATTTTAAGGCTGAATTGACAAGTATAGGCAGGTTTATAAAAAAAAACCAGATGAGGATTTCCATGCATCCGGACCAATTTACACTTATCAATGCAGTGAATAAAAAAATTGTCCGAAACAGCGTCAGAGAACTCGAATATCACTGCCAAATCCTCGATTCATTAGATCTCGACAAAAGCGCCAAAATGCAGATTCATATTGGTGGAGTTTACGGTGATAAAAAAGCATCAAAAGAAAGATTTATAAAAAATTACTCTAGACTTTCCCTGAATATAAAAAATCGGCTTGTGATAGAAAACGACGATAAAAGTTATTCCCTCGAAGACTGTATTGAAATCCACGATAAAACAGGAATTCCCGTCCTTTTTGACTTTTTTCATCACGAGTGTCTCAACAATGGTGATGTCCCGAAAAAAGCACTCGAAACAGCAGGAAAGACATGGAGAAAAAAAGACGGAATTCCAATGGTCGATTACAGCTCTCAAAAGAAGGATTCGAGAAAAGGCTCGCACGCGGAAAGTCTTGACAAAAAGCATTTTGTCAAATTTTTAACTCAATCCTCGGATTTTGACTTAGACCTGATGCTCGAGATAAAGGACAAGGAAAAAAGCGCCTTAAAAGCCCTTAAGCTGGCAAAAGAAAAAAGGAGAGCATAAAATGACAAAACTCAATCTGCTTAAACTAGTTGTATCGATTATCATGTGTCAGCTCGCCGGCATTATTGGCTCATTTTTTACAATGAAGAATATCCCGTCCTGGTATAGTTATCTGAATAAACCTTCATTTAACCCTCCGAACTGGGTGTTCGGACCGGTTTGGACTCTTCTATATCTCATGATGGGAATTTCTTTTTTTATAGTTTGGGCATACCACTCTCAAAACCCGTTATACAGACCTGCGATAACGCTATTTATAATACAACTCGCATTAAACCTTCTGTGGTCTTTTCTTTTTTTCGGGCTAAAAAATCCTCTGGCGGGATTCATAGAAATACTGATTTTATGGGTAGCCATTCTCATAACCGTTATATTCTTTTTCAGAATTTCAAAACCAGCCTCAATTCTCCTGATTCCCTACCTGCTCTGGGTCTCATTTGCCGCTGTGTTGAATTATTATTTATACAAACTTAATTGAATGTTATAAAGATATAAAATCAAAAGAGCGAAGGTAATCCCTTCGCTCTTTTTTGTTTTGGAATGTTGATTCAGAACAACTGTATTGCTTTGGTCGCTTTTTCTGTTTGTGTTGTTATGCTGATAAAATATGTTCCTGAGACAACTTTTTCCCCGCTTTTTCCAGTCATGTTCCACTCGGCAGTATGTTCACCCGCTGAGAAAATCTGATCAGCGATAGTGACGACATTCCTGCCCAGAACATCAAATATTTCTATCCTGATATTCTGATCCAAAGCAGTTGAGAAACAAATGTTGAATCCGGCAGAACTTCTAAAGACATTGAAACCATTCGAAAAAGGTAAATCGTCCGGAGTCTCTTCGACCTGGTTCATGTGATTCCACCTGTCGAACCAGATGTTGTTTGAAGCGAATTCTCTGTAGATTACAATTCTTCCGTTTATAGGGGAGACTGTTCCGTAAGTTATTTTTGCCGGCATGCTTGTTGTTTTATCATGATCATTAACAGCCGCCCTTAAATACCATGTCGTAAAATTTGATTCCATCATGGCGACAACGAGTGTATCATAACCCGTTCCAGGAACATTACAACAGGCAACCGGTCTGTCGATGGTCTGATCCCAGCCTAAAGTCATATTTGGAAGATAAGAGACATTATCGCCTGAAATCGACCAGATTCCGGGTGTCTGCCAATTCTCTCCTCCGTCTGTGCTGTAGTTGTAATATACTCTCTGACTGCTTCCTTGTGTGTAAAGAGCATAGACGTAGTTTGAGGGATAAGTTTGATATTTTTGAGTGACGATGTTTGGAGTCTGCCTTACCGTGTCATTGGCCGAAGATGCAT
>JAFGIG010000122.1 GCA_016929715.1 Caldifarciminota bacterium | reverse complement strand
GATCAGCAAAGCTCTTTCGAAATGTCAAGAGAACAAGCCGAAAGAATACTTGACGCTGCTTTCAATTCACCGGGCCAGGACTCTCTTTTACCTCAGGGCAACCAGAAAACTTCGCCGTCAGGACAGTGGTGAAAAACATAGCCAAAGCTTTTTTATTTCTCGCTTTTGTTCCTCTGTTTCTTTTCGGAGCTGAAATCTCTTTCAGTCCTGAAAAGATTCATACCTCAGTCAATGGTGACCATACTTTCACAGTCGAGATAAAATTTTTTGGCTCAGAAAATTTTTTGAATATAAAAATAGACGCGGATGAATCACTTCAGCTTTCAAATCCCGTGGTGTCAACGAGCACGATAATTGTCAATGGTCAAAAAAGATCCATACATGTCTACGGTTATTCAATCTATCCGCTTTCCGGCGGAAATTACAGAATTTCATTTACGGTGTCATATCTGGACGGGCTCTTTGAAAAAACGCTTGTCAAAACTCTTGACGTTAACGTCAGAGGTGATTCAATTCCTCTTTATCAAAAAGAAAAAACCGCCTCCGGCATACCGGTTCTGACGGCTATAAACCCTATAAAAATGACGATGTCCGTGAGCAACCCTTCTCCATACGTCAACGAACAAGTGACAGCAGAACTGTCCGTATACTCTAAATTCAAACTATTAAAACAACCCTATTTCACTTATTACCCTTCATTCAACGGATTCTGGGCGGAAACGGGAGACAGTTTCTTCAAAGCCTATCAGATACAGACCGAATTCGGAACTGTATTCAAATATTCCATGAGATGGTCTCTCTTCCCAGTCCAGGCAGGGCAAGCATTTGTCGGAAAAGCAGGAGCAGAAATTGTCATATCTTCTTATCCGCTTCTTCCGAGAAAGCTCAACCTCTTCTCCGACTCCGTCGAGTTGACAGTAAAACCTCTTCCGTCGGCAGGGATACCTCCGGGTTTCAAAGGAAGCGTGGGAAATTTTCTTATCTTACTGGAAACTCCTACCCAGGTTTCCGCCGATTCCGCTTCTGAAATATACGTCATAGTCTCAGGGACCGGAAACATTAAAGGAATCGAGGATATAGAAATACCTCCGGTTGAAGGCGGGGAAATATACTATTCTTCCTCGGAAATCAATATAGAATCGAGAGAACCTATGATGAAAGGGAAGAAAGTCATGGGCTGGACTCTTATCCCAAATTCTTCGGATAGAGTAATCCTCTCAGGGATCAGTTTCTCTTATTTCGACCCTTCAATTTCCAGCTATGTGACGAGCTCTACTCTGCCCTGCACTATAAAAGTTACGGGTTCATCGGCAACTCAGAGAATTCAAGAGCAAAAAGATACTCTTGATCTAAACTACTCCTTAAGGGAACTGCGCTTCAGCTCAATGCCGTATTCTTTCATCCTGGCTACATTTTTGTTTTCAATAGCCTTTTTAATTCTCGGAACGGCAAGATATATGGCGACGAAAGGAAAACTGCCGTCTAAAAAAGTTAAAAAATCCAAAACTCACCGATCTCACCTGAAAGAAGCTGAAAAACATCATTCATCCGGGAATTACGCAAAATGCTTTCTCTATTTGAAAAAAGCTCTCCAGTCCTACTTCTCCTCGTCACAAAATGAAAAACCGGGTTTCAGAGAAATATCATCTAAAGTATCCGAAATAACAAAATCAGATTATTACGACCAGATTTTCTCAGAACTCGAAAAAATAGAATTCTCGGGAAAAGAATTTGATCATGAAATTTTCCATATCTTAAAAGAGGTTAAGGGTCTTTTTAATAAAATTGAAAAAACTTCCTTTAACTGCAGGCAATAGCTGCGACAGCCGCGTAAATTTCTTTTGCTCCGCTTTTCTTAAGGACTCTGTGGGCTTCAGCAAGGGTTGCTCCGGTTGTCATGACATCGTCGATTATTATCGCTCTTTTTTTTCCGATAAGGCCGAATTGCCTTCCGCTTGACATCTTCCCCTTCATATTTGTTTCTCTTTCCCCTCTGCTGAGACCGACCTGATTTTTCTTTTTCCCTTTTACAATAAGCGCTTCCGGAAGATGGCAAAACCCCAGACGCCCTGCGATGGCTTCGGCCATGATTTCCGCTTGGTTGTAGCCTCTTTGTCTGCGTGTGTTTCTCGAAGAAGGGATAGGAACAAGAACATTTGATTCGCCGGAGAAAGGAATTTTTTCCGATAACTTCAGTCCTAATTTAATTCCGAGTTTTGAGTAGTTGCTGAACTTCATTGCTTTTACTGCCTCTTTGAGGGTTCCTTCATATTCTCCAATAAAAAATACACCTGTAAAAGGCAGTCCCCCGTATAACTTGCAGTCATGAGTAAATCCTTCTGAGGGAAGAGGATAAGAGCAAAAAGGGCATTTTTTGTAAGTTCCGCAAAGCTCCAGACAGGCGTCGCAGATGCAGACTTCTCCAAACCTCAGCATTTTTCCACATATTGGGCATTTCGAAGGCATTAAAAGCCCGAAAAAAGCCGATAGAAATCTGCTTTTAATATCCGGTTCCATCAGTTTGAAGATGTCAGATTCAACAGTATGCCGATGAGAAAAAAGGACATGAGCATTGAAGATCCTCCGTAGCTTATAAAAGGAAGAGGTATTCCGACTATAGGGAGAGATCCGAGAGTCATGCCTATGTTGACAGTGATCTGAAATGCGAAAAGACTGCAGATGCCTATAATTACAAGGTGATGGCTCTGGGATTTGGTCTTATACGCCAGAGTAACCATTCTCATCAAAAACAGCAGATACAGAGACAATAGGAAAACGGATCCGACAAAACCGCTTTTTTTGGCAATTACAGGAAATATAAAATCCGTATGCTGTTCCGGTAGAAAAGAAAGCTCTCTTTTTTCCAAATGCAGAATTCCCTCTCCCCAAATCCTCCCGGAACCCACTGCCATTTTTGACTGAAGTATGTGCCATCCGGCACCGGTTGGATCGGCGTTAGGGTCGATGAAAGTCATGACTCTCTTTCTTTGATATTCTTTTAAGACGCCGTTCCATACCAGAGGAGCTGATATCATCATTACCGCGTTTATCGCCAGAACGGCCAGAATTGCCGTCAATTTTACCTTGGATATCACGAATACTGCTATCAAAAGGGCTAAAAATATCGCTATAACAGCCCCTATAAGAAGAGAATACGAGTTTATTACAAACAAAATTGCAAGCAGGATTGACACAAAAGGCGACAATATGAAAGATATTTTCGTCAAACCGACTCCGGAAAAGTAGAGCATTGCCAGAAAAATAAAAATATACACGACCGAAGTCCCGAGGTCGGGCTCTGCCATAACAATTATAAAAGGAACGAGAGTTATAAGAAACGCCTCGAATATCAAAAGCGGATCATCCGGTTTGCGGCGGGTAACAGCAGGCATTTTGTAGAATTTATCTTTTTTTTGATTTTTCCAATTAAGATAACTTCTTTTCAAAGCGTCGTAAAAAGTGTATCGTTCCGAAAGATATCTCGCTAGGGCAAATATCAGTCCGAGCTTGGCTATATCCGAAGGCTGAGCTCTGAAAAACCGGAAATCCACCCAGCGGTTCGCCTGCCCGGCTCCGAGGCCCGGTATCAGCGGGAAAAAAAGAAAAACGACAGCAAACAGATAAAAAACGTAGGAATATGAAAAGACGAAAGCCATCTTAAGGTTCAGAGCGACAACGAACATGACCACTATGGAAACTGCTATCCAAATTATCTGTCTGAGCAAAAAAGACGGTCCTGCCCAAAGAGTCGCCTGATTGAGAGCGAAAAGACCGAACAATATTATAAAAGCCGTTACCGCTATAAGAGCCGCGTCAGGAGAAGTTTTTTCTTTTATTTTATAGTCCACTTCTTTTCCAATGTTCCAGGATTTTATCGCTGGCCAGCCTGATTGTTATATTATCACAGTCCACCCAAAAAACTCCCTCCATTTTTTTCAGCCATACATTCTGCTTTCTCGCGTATTGCCATGTCAGCGTCGATATCCTTTCGACCGCCGTCTGGAAATCTATTTTTTTTTCATGGTATAAAAACGCTTCTTTGTATCCTATTGCGTTCATAGGCCAAATATCTGAACCGTATTTTTCTTTCAAAAACGCGGCTTCTTCCGGCATGCCGTTTTCCAGCATTTTTTCAGTCCGTTGTCTGATTTTCTCTTTCAGCTTTACCGAACCGGTTATCAAACCCGCGTATTGAGGCAGAAATTTTTTATCCTGCTTATTTTCCGCCCAGAGTTTTCTCATCGGCTTTCCTGTCTGATAAAAAACCTCAAGAGCTCTTATTATCCTCGTCGCGTCTTTTTTATGAATCGAAAAAGCCGAGTCAGGGTCCGAAGAAGAGAGTTCGTTCCACAGGCTTTCGACGCCCTCTTCAATTACGCGCTTTTTGAGTTTTTCTCTCAGGGCAGGATCCGAGGGAGGAGCTCTAAATAAGCCTTCAAAAAGCGCCCTGAGGTAGAGATTACTGCCTCCTTCGACTATTGGTCTGCCGTTTTTCTTAGACAAAATAACAGATGCCCTGAGCGAAAATTCGTTGGCGGAAAAACTCTCTGTCGGTTCGAGGAAGGCTATCCCCTCGAAATGATACTTTTTCAACTCGTCCTCTGTTGGCGACGCTGTTCCGATTGAAAAACCTTTGTATATTTTTCTCGAATCAGCGCTTAGGACAAAGTCCGCGAAACCTTTTTCAACAATGTATTTTGCTGCTTCTGTCTTTCCGGAAGCCGTCGGACCTAGTATTACCGGGATGCTCTTCAATTTGACCTTCCAAATCTTTTTTCAAGTTCCCTGAGAGTAATCCTTACGATAGTAGGTCTGCCGTGAGGGCAGACATGAGGCTGTCGGCATAAAAACAGCCTGCCGACAAGATTTTCAATCTCGGCATGCTGGAGTTTGTCCCCCGCTTTCACGGAAGCTTTGCACGCTATCATTGCCGCTGTCTTTTCCCTGGAGTCATTTTTCCCGTTCTGAGAGAGAATGTCCTTCACCAAAGCGCCTATTTCCTGCGGAGAAGCATTTTCGATGCCGGACGGGACTCCATCGACGGAGACCGCTCTGCTGAGCATTTTCAATCTGAAACCGGCTCTGTATAGCATGTCTCCTTTTGTTTTTATGAATTTATCCCATAAATTCTCATCGAGATTCAAGACGACCGGAAACATCAGGATTTGAACCGCGGGGTCGTCTTTATAAAGAACTTCTTCATACAATATCCTCTCCGCTGCGGCGTGCTGATCGATGAGCAGAAAGCCTCCTTTTGTTTCCACTAATATATAAGAGTTGTGAATCTGAAAGAAACTCACCCATGGCAGAGAGGAAATCTTTTCAGAAACAGAGATTTCAGAGGCGGTCTTTACAAAATCGACTATATTTCGCGTTTCAAAAACCGTGTGTATTTCTTCGGGTTCTTCCTGTTTTTCCGATTCCCTTACTACATTTCCCCCGGAAATAAAAAATACGCTTTTTTGGCGGGTAAAGACGTTTGAAACAGCCCTTTTGACCTCTCTGAAGATAAAAGAGGCGTCGCTGAACTTGACATTTTCCTTTGAAGGATGAACATTGACGTCAACGAGGGAAGGATCGATTTCAACAAAAACAGCATAAACGGGGAGCCTGTCGAATACAAGAGGTCCGTAGCCTGCTCTCACGGCGGCTGCGATACTTTTATCCGAGACACACCTTTTATTGACAAATACGGGGCTGAAAGGCTTTTTTGACGCGACCTCCGGTTCTCCAAGAATCCCATATACCCTCATTCCGGAAATCCGTTGTTCAAAAGGCATCATATGATCGCGCAATTGTTCTTGAAAAAAAACGCAATATCTTTCTATGAGATCGTCTTCTTTTCCGGCGAGTATCGGTTTATTTTCGTTTTGACGCCATGAAAACCCTATGCCTGGATTTGAAAGGCAAAGACAAGCGAACGCTCTTTTGGCTTTCAATGCCTCTCCTGAAGGGGTTTTTAAGAATTTTCTCCTCGCTGGGACGTTAAAAAAAATATCCCGGACAGTGACATAAGTCCCTTTGGGACATTGGACATGACCAATTTCTATGTTTTTACCACCTTCTGCGGAAAGAGAATACCCCGGTTTTCCGTCAACGGAGCTTTTTATTTCAAATCTCGATACGCTGAGGACAGAAGCGAGAGCTTCACCTCTGAAACCGTATGTCTCTATGTTGAAAAGAGAATCTAAATCTTCTATTTTACTCGTGGCGTATCTCGTCACGGCTAGTTCCAAGTCTTCAGGCAGTATCCCGTTTCCATCGTCGCGAATTGAAATTTTTTCCAGCCCTCCGTTATCGATTGCTGCTTCTATAAAGGAAGACCCGGCGTCGATTGAATTTTCGACGAGTTCCTTTACAACGGAATAGACTCCCTGTAGAACTTCTCCGGCGGCTATTTTAGAGACGAGAAAGCCGTCGAGTTTTTTTATATAGCCCATTTCAGATCAGATTGCCTCGATATCTTTTATCTGCTCCCTTATCTTCTCTTTGTATTCATCGTCCGGCGATTTCTCGAGTATTTTGGCTAAAAGAGCGAGCGCGTCTTCTTTCTGATTTCTCTCAGCGTATAAAGTCGCGAGATTTCTCATGGCATGGAAATTGTTCGGGTCAAGTTCAATTGCCGTTTGATAGGCTATTTCGGCTTTTTCAAACCATATCTCCTCATCGGTCACCTCTTCCCAGAGTTCCTCATAGGTCATGTCTTTAAGAAATATCATACCGTAGAGAACGCCGAGATTGTAATGCCCTTCCGAAGAACCCGCGTCGCCGGCTCTTTTGAAAATTTCCTCCGCTTCCCTGAATCTGTTTTCCGATGCAAGAGCGAGCCCGAGTGTAATCATGAGATCAATGTCCTCGGGCTTATTTTTGAGTTTTTCCGCTAGTTCGTTTATTTCTTCGGAAGACATTTTTACTCCTTTTCGATGATATTGATTTACGAGTCGTATGTAATACAGCAATATATTATATGGGCTGACTGTAATCCGCTCAAGATGTATAATGTTTTTTTCTTATGGAGTCAACAAACACACAAAGAGGCGGCATGTCGAAAAAGATCAGAGTTGAAACTCATCTTCACACTGACAATTCGAAAGACGGGAAGATAAAATCAGCCGACATTCTAAGCGCGTTGGAAAAGGGATTGTCGGATAAAGTTTTTATAACCGATCATGATGAAACGGAAAATGCCCTTGCCTTGGCGAGAGATTTCCCCGGTATTATTTATCCCGGAGAAGAAGTTTACACTCTCTCCGGAGAACTGATCCTTCTGTTCATCAAAGAAAAAATACCCGGAGGTCTCGATCTTGAGACAACAGTCCGCCTGGCAAAAGATCAGGGGTGTTTTATTTCGATTCCTCACCCTTTCGACAGGTTCAGAAATTCGAGAATCAGGAAAGAATTACCACTTGCCCTCAAGCTTGCCGACGCTTTGGAGGTTTTCAATTCAAGGTGCCTTTTCCCGGCTGACAATGAAAAGGCGAGGCTTTGCGCTGAAAAAAGAGGATTGCTCTTCACCGCCGGCAGTGACGCGCACGTCCCGGTGGAAATAGGGACCAGCGGTCTTCTGATGCCCGATTTCTCCGACGTCCAAACTTTCAGGAATTCCCTCGAAAAGGCTGAAGTCTTCGGGAAACTGAGCCCTTTTTTCGTCCATGCACTATCTTCTTTTGAAAAATGGAGAAAAAAAAGCCGTTTTTAAAATCAGCGGTAAATATCGGGATGATCTGTCCCGGGGGAAATGCCGCTACTTTTTCATCTCTCGCGCTTCATTACATGAAAAGAGAGCTCTCATCCGAGCCGGGAATTTTCGCTGATTTTTTGTTGGAGAGAAAAGGAACGGTAACAGGATTTGAAAGCGGCTTGGGTCTTTCAAAATTCGACATCCTCGCTGTAACGGCGAGCTGGGCAGGCGACTATTTCCCTTTAAAAAAATTATTGGCTGAAAATCAGGAAAAAATTACTGATCTGAAGATAATAACCGGCGGGCCGGGAGCTCTCTCGGCTCCGGAATCTTTTCTTGAACTGAGCGACGCGGTTTTTTTCGGGGATGCCGACGGCATTTTTACTGAAATTATGAGGGATATTCTGTCCGAAAAGACGGATATGCCATGGCTCATGTTCAAGGGAGACTCAAAAAGCCCTGGCATACGATTCAGCGAAATACTCTGGGGCAAAACCGTATTGAAAGGTAGTCATTCGAGTTTCGGCGAAACGGGACTCGTCGAAATTTCCAGGGGCTGCCCTTATTCGTGCAAATTTTGCTGGCTGTCGGGACTCAGAAAAAGATTTGAACCGAGAAACACAGAAGACGTCCTGAGAGACATAAACAGCTTTGAAAGGGGAAAAATCGGACTCGTAAGCGCCGCTTTTCTAAGCCACCCCGATATAAAAGACCTTGTAAAAGCATGCCAATGGGTTTCGCCGCCGTCCTGCAGGATGGATCTCGTCACGCCGGAAATCCTCGAACTGCTTCATGAAAAAAAAACCGTTTCCCTCACTCTGGCCCCTGAGACCCTTTCCGAAAGGCTTTCTGAACATATAGGTAAGCCTTTCCACAGAGATGCTCTTTTCAAAACCGCTTCCTGGGCGCGGTCCTCGGGTATTAGAAAACTAAAACTCTACATGATGACGGGACTTCCGAGCTCAGATGACGATGACACATCCGAGACGGCGGAAACGCTTTTTTCTCTCTCTGAGTCCACCGGAATTAAAATTGAGGCATCTTTCAACCAGTTTATACCCATGCCGTTTTCAGGATTTGCCTTAAGCCCTCTGTGCGCGAGGGATAAACTTGAAGAAGAGACGGAAATATTAAAAAAAAGACTCGAAAGAACAGGCGTGTCCCTGCGTTTCTCTCAACCCAAAAAAACAGAGAAGATATACGGTCTTTTAAAAAAAAGTTCCCTTTTTAAAAAGCTTTGACTAAACCCTTTATTAGGGTTTTAGCCTTATAAATTGACAAAATCGTTTTTTTTAGTGTATAATACGTTAATTGACTAGATTTTTCACATAAGGAGGAGTGATGATGAGAATGTTTTTTGTGCTGAGTATGGCACTGCTGCTTCTCGCCTCGGCGGCTTTCGCCGAGAACATATCGAGAGCCGGAAACCCCGACCCTGCAATCGTCCCCGTAACAGGCGGAACCCCTTTCATTCAGGGCTCCAGGGCAGGAGAGGTTTTATTTGTCGAAGCTCCCGGACAGACCGGATTCGGACCTGCGACAAAACCCGATCCGAGATGGGTAATGTATCTCGACTCTACACTCGGTCCCGGAAACTATGACTGGTATGGACCGATAAACGACACAGGGGACGGACCGACCGTGGACACGATGCTCATGTATGACCTCGTGATATGGAACACATACGACTGGTGGTGGACGGGAACAGCATATCCTTCAGTCGCTTCGAGAAACAACATGGCATCCTACATGGACCAGGGCGGAAAAGTCTGGTTTATAGGCCAGGACGCGAACTGGAGCACACAAGGCGCAATGGCTGCGTGGCTTCTTTCCTATTTTGAAGTCCAGGCAGTAACCGACGACGTCATAAACGGCGTATCTCCCATAACCTGCACCGGTCTTAACTATCTTGCAGGATTCAGCTACACGAACACGACGGACTTTCAGGCAAACGACTTCTACGCCGACGGTTTGACAGTGACGGCAAACGGCCAGATTGTCACATCCAGCAGCGGATACAACATCAATTCAGCCAAGAACGACGGGACGGCGGCTTACTGGACAAACGACCTCAGGAGCATAACCCCGAACTCCACCCCTATAGCGATAGTTGACTCGATGCTCAAGCTATTCGGCATAGGCGGAGGCGGAGACTACTGCGACACTATCACATTCTGGAACTGGGGCAACATTGAAAGCGGAATAAACTATGGAGATCCTCCGGAGTGGATGGCCATGGCTATTAAGCTCACCCAGGACGAACTTTCACCTTACACGGGCAGATATATCCGCAACGTCATATTCCAGCTCAGAGCCGGAACCAATCCTGCCAACGACGCCATGGTAATAATCCTCGGCGATTCCGCCGCTGGTGACACTTTGGCAATAGTGCCCTTCACGGTCACAGGCGATTCCGGCTGGTATACGGTTCCCCTCTACGACGACACAATATTGATAGCCCCAACTGACACTTTCTGGGTCATGGTCGGATTCACATACGCTTCCGGCAACTATCCGTTTCCCTGCAACACAGGCTCTCTCATAGCCCAAAAGAGCGACTGGGCTTGGACAAACTCCGGCGGATGGGAATACCTGAGCTTCTACGGGCTCAACTACGGCTGGTGCCTCGCCGTGACCACATGCCCGCAGAACTCCGTCGAAGAAGAGATAATCGGATCTCCTATTTATCCTTTCGATGTCAGAGCAGTAAAGCCTATCGGAAGGACGACCTCGATCAGCTTCTCGAGTCCTTATCTCGTAAGCGTCAATGTCAACGTATTCGACATCACGGGAAGAATTGTTGAAAACCTCTTCACCGGATCAGTTCAGGGAGAGAGGACTTTCAGCTTCACATCCGACGTCTCGGGAACATACTTCTATCAGGTCAACGCCGCCGGCGTGAACTACACCGGCAAACTGACAATAATAGACTGAGGATTTTTTTAGATCCATAAAAGAGGGGAGCCCAGCTCCCCTCTTTTTTTATTCACTTTGCGGTAGAGGTTATATTTTTTATACTGGTTTTTAAGATAAAGAAATTTCTACCCCGAAATATAAAATTTTGGGAAAAATTTTATAAATAAACCTTTTTCTGCTTTCTTTCCTTCGTGTTCCAATTTTTGTTTGCAAAAATTGTATTCGCGGTTATATTCTTTTTCTTAAACTTCATAATAAAATCCCAAGTTGCGATTTCAGCTGAAGAAAGTTTTATGTTATAATAGATTTTTTGAAAAAGGCGGAATATGGTATCTTTTTGCCCTCAATGCGGCGGAAAATTAAGTCTAAGAACTTCACCTCAGGTCTTGTCCTGTCCTTTCTGCGGGAGTTCCGTCGAAGTCGAAGCTCTTTCGTCACAGGTATGGACATTAAACCCGGTTATTGAAAAAAAAGCCGCATGGGAAATCGCCGTTTCCTGCATAGGCGAAGTAAAATTCATAAAAGGCTACCTTGTCCCGTTCTCTTCTCCTCCTATGTCCCTCCCATTGAACAAAAAGGCGCCGCGAGGGCTCAAAATCTCATACGGAGAGAAAATCTATGGGGACAATCTCGAAGGATTCACATCTCTGAATTCGGAGAGCCAACCCTTCGCTTTAATCCCATACTGGTTCGCTAAAAGCGCGAATTCAACGGTCTGGATTTCCGCGTCTGACGGATCGAGAATCGTAGAAACAACGGAAGCAAAAACGAAAAAGATTTTCTTTTTAGAATCGGCGGCTCTTGCTGCATCCCTCGTCGCAGGAATCCTCCTCAAATTCAGCGTATTTTTGTCTTTACCCGTATTTTCGGCAATAGCTCTTTTTTTCGCCGTCGCAAGGCCAGGTAAAAAATGAGCGTTTCCGTCTCATGCCCTTCCTGCGCTTCTCCCGTCTCTTATCTGACAGGCAATAAAACCTGCACATGCAATTCATGCGGCAAAAGTCTGAAGATAATCCTGACGGGCGGAATATTCAGCTACAGAAAAAATATTCGGACTCCCGTCATAGACCGCGCTCTCGATCTTGCTGTTTCTGATTCCGCTCCGGAAACAAGTTATAAAGTTATAGACAAAGACGTTATATTCGTCCCCGTTTGGAAGGCAAGCGGAAGAGCCGTGGGATGGGTTTCAGGAAAAACTCTGAAAAAGAAAATCCCTTATTCTGTCGACGACAGGCAGGGGAATAAAAGGGTTTTGTTCAGAACCGAAGGAGGAGAAATTTCAAGGAGAATAATTGACTCCCCTTTCACTTTTTTCGACGTCGACAACACTTTTTTCAAGGAATTTTTCCCGTCTGTCGATACTTTATTCGCGGATTCTGACGAAGGGCTTTCGTTATTCGACGAAGAAAAAATGAAAAAATCCGGCAAGATTTATTTTCCGGAAAAAGAAATTGAAGAGGCGAGGGAGATATTCAGAAAAAAAATGAAAGATTCCGCCCTTGCCTCATGGGATCCCTCCAAATACAGTTTTTTTTCGTCATCTGTCGAAATAATAAATTTCAACCTCGGCCTTATATTTTATCCCGTCCTTCTCGCGCGTTTTTTAACCTCTAAATATGAAGGACTGGTGATAATAGACTGTTCCACGGGAAAACCCGTGGGCAGAAAAATCACTCCGGTTCGACATAAAAAAGAAAATTTTTTGTCTCAAAAAGGTCTTTTCTCTCTCGCGGTTTCTCTGGCGGGTTTTTTAGCCGGAGCCATGATTTCATGGGGCGGCATTTTCGCCGGCGCGGGAGTATTCGCCGCCATATTGTCTTTTATATTCATCTTCCGGAAGAATTATGGCAATTAGAATTATCCCCCTTGCATGCGGCATATGCGGAGCTGAACTTAAAGCCAAAGAAGATGATGCCGTATTCCTGTGCCCAAAATGTCTCAAAGCCATGGAACCCCGGGAAACAGACGATCTGTTTTTCGATCTTTTTTCCACTGAGCCCGAAAAGGCGTCGGTATTTCTGCCTTATTATCTGCTCACCGGAGCGGCAACTGAACTGTCCGTCGAAGTTGTCGACCTCGAAGACCTCTCCGAGCTCGGCGGCATTAATTTGTCCGGCTACCTCAACCCTTTTTCCGATTCTCAAGGCACCAAAGAGGAAATAATAACAAGCGCGGGAATAAAACTTGCTGAAGCGAAAAAACCAAAAAAAACCTATAGGGTAGTCGTCGCCGTTCCTTCTTTCAGATCCAAAAACCTCATTCAGTACGGGATGGAATACGGCAAAATTTTCGACGCGCCTCCTCTTTTCCAAAGAGGTTATGCCGAGCCGACCGAGCCTATTCAGATGTCTTCACAGGGAGCCATTTTGACGTCTAAAAACCTCGTTCAGTTAAAAAGAGCGAGAGAAAATTCCTACATCCTCAGCATTGACTTCGACTGGAGAGTTGATAATATTAGCGTCGTGGTGTTAGCGTTTACGGAAAAAGCAGGTATGCTCGAAAATGCTGAAACCGGTCTTAAAATCCCTGTTTCCGCGCTGAAAGAGTGAAAATGAGCGAAAAATTTGTAATAGATATAAAAAAAGGTCAATCTCCGTATGATATCCTAAAAGAGGCCGGGGTATCAATCGATAAAGCCATCGCGTGCCGTATAAACGGTTTAATTGCTGATCTTATTCTGCCGGTTCCGGAAAAAGGGGCTATTTCCCCCGTTTTCCCGGAAGACAATGACTGGCACAGAATATACAGAAACTCGATTACATTCCTTCTGTTCCGCGCGGTCAGTGAGATTTTCAGAGACACAAGAGTTGTAGTCAACCATTCAATATCCTCAGGGTATTATTATGAAATTCTTTCCTCTGTCCTTCCGCGCACCGAGGAGATAACTGCGCTGGAGACAAGGATGAAAAAAATCGTTGAAAACGACGAGGAAATTCAGAGGGAAGCCCTTTCGAGAGAAAAAGGGGTGAGGCTTTTCGAAAAAAGCGGTAGAACCGACACGGCAAATCTTCTGAAAAACAACGGACCAAACGATATTATCATCTATAAATCGGGTCCGGTTCTGGATTTTTACACGACCCCCATCGCTCCCAAAATGGGCATTTTGAAGCATTTTTCATTAAAACCATACCCCCCCGGCGTCGTTCTACAGTTTCCTTCCCCCTCAAGTCCTTTCAAACTCGGACCCTGGAAAGACCAGAAAAAGCTTTTTAAAATCTATCACGAACAGCGGAGATGGAACCAGATTCTCGAGATCACAAACGTCAGTCAGCTCAATAATGCAATCTCCGAAAATAAAGCCGGTGAGATAATCAGGATAGCCGAAGCCCTTCACGAAAAAAAACTTTCTGTCATCGCCGACACAGTCTCCCATGACCGGCAGAAAAGGATTATTCTGATATCCGGACCGAGTTCGTCAGGAAAGACAACTTTTTCGAGAAGATTGACAATCGCGCTTCAGGTCAACGGCCTCAAGCCTATAACCCTTTCTCTCGACAATTATTTTATTGACAGAGAAGAGACTCCCCTGGACGAAAACGGAGAACCTGATTTCGAATCCCCTAAGACCATAATGTCGGATTTATTCCGTCAACAGGTCGTTGACCTTCTCAAAGGCAAAAAAATAAATGTTCCAAAATTCGATTTTGCCACCGGCAAAAAGAAAAACAACACGAGAGAAATGATGGTTGAGCCTGGGCACCCTATTATAATTGAAGGCATTCACGCGCTCAACGAAGACCTTACTTCGATGCTCGACCCGGACATGAAGTTAAAGCTATATGTCAGTCCGCTCACGCAAGTCAACATTGACGATCACAACAGAGTCACGACTTCCGACTGCCGGATTTTGAGAAGGATAGTCAGAGACGGTCAGTTCAGGGGATACAGCCCTACTGAGACAATCAACAGATGGCAGAGCATAACAAGAGGCGAGAGCAGATGGATATATCCTTATCAGGAGACGGCGGACATCATGTTTAACACTTCGCTAATCTATGAAATACCTGCTCTCAAGAAAAAAGCCGTGGAAATGCTCAAGACTGTCGGGAAAGACGAAACTTCATACAGCGAAGCTCTGAGGCTTCTTTGCCTGCTCGAATTCTATTCTGAAATTGACACGAACGAGATTCCATTCACTTCCGTCCTCAGAGAATTTATAGGAGGGAGTGTCTTTAAGTATTGATGATAAGAGGAATAGGAATAGACATAGTTGAAAAATCGAGAATCTCTTCCGCTGTGAAAAGATTTGGATCGAGATTTGCCGAAAAAATCCTGACCCAGGACGAACTCGCCGAATATGAAGCGAGAAAAGGGGACATCGACTGGCTCGCTGGAAGGTTCTCGGCTAAAGAAGCCTTGTCAAAAGCCATAGGGACTGGCATGAGTGACGGTATTTGGTTCAAGGATTTCTGCGTCGGCTCTTTCCAGGGAAAACCGGTCGTCAAACTCAAAAACAAAGCCGAAAAAAAGGCGGGAACAGGGCGGCTTCATGTTTCCATCAGCCACGAAAGGAATTATGCGGTTTCTGTCGCCTTATTCGAGAAAGGAATTGACCAATGAACGATATTAAAACAGGCGTCATAGGCGTGGGGCACTTAGGGAGACACCATGCGAGGATATACAAGCAGTTGGGATGCCTTGAAGGCGTTTATGACCTGAACAGAGAAAGAATGAACGAAGTCGCGGCTGAGTTTTCATGCAACGCATACCCGGATATGGACGAACTGATAGAAAAATCCGAAGCCGTTTCTCTCGCAACGACTGCTTCCACTCATCATTCAATAGGCATGAAAGTTCTCGAGAAAAAAAAACATCTTCTCGTGGAAAAACCTATTACAGTTTTGACCCAACACGCCGCTCAAATGATTCAGACCGCCGCCTCAAACGGCGTAGTCCTCCAGGTCGGTCATTCCGAACGTTTCAACCCCGCTTTCCTCCACATAAAGGACAAGATAAAAGATCCTTTTTTCATCGAGAGCCACAGAATAGGTTTTCCTTCTGAAAGAGGACTCGACGTGGCAGTGGTTTTCGACCTGATGATACACGACATTGATATTTCTCTTCAGTATATAAAGAGCCCTGTAAAGGAGATTTCTGCCATAGGCGCTCCAATATTTTCAAGAGAAATTGACATAGCAAACGCCCGTGTGGAATTCCAAAACGGAGCGATTGCCAATTTAATGGTCAGCAGAGCCGCTCAGAAGGCAAAAAGGAAAATAAGATTTTTCCAGATGGATTCATATATTTCTCTCGATTTTCAGGAGAGATTCGTAGAAATCTATAAAAGAACTCTTCAAAACGGGAAATACAGCATTTCTGTCGAAAAAAGCGAACAAAAAGAAGGGGAACCGCTTTATCTTGAAATCAGCTCGTTTTTAGACTCCATCTCCAAAGGAATAAAGCCGGAAGTCAGCGGTGAAGACGGAATGAAATCACTCGAAGTCGCGTGGAAGATAATCGAAGGGATAAAAGCGAGATATTCGCGCATGATCGGTTTTTATGCAAAAAATCCTCATAATAACCGGTGAACTTTCGGGAGACATTCACGCCTCCGAATTCATAAGGGAAACCATTGCGGCGCGCCCGGAAATAAGATTTTTCGCAGTCGGTGGGAAAAATATGGAGACCGCGGGAGCCCAAATAATTCTTTCCTATGAATCCCTGACCGCGATGGGTTTTGTATCGCCTCTTCTCAATATTTTTCACTACAGACGTATACTCGGAAAAATACACAGATGGATGAAAGAGGAAAAACCCGATGCCGTAGTCCTCGTCGATTTCCCCGGATTCAACCTTCAGGTGGCAATGTTTGCCCATCAGCTAAACATCCCCGTCGTATATTACATTCTGCCTCAGGTCTGGGCTTGGGGAACATGGCGTATAAGACAGATAAAAAAATATGTGGATCTCGCTCTCGTGATACTTCCCTTTGTCCCGAAATTTTTTTCTCAATACGGAGTCCGGTCAATTTACGTTGGACATCCTGTCCTCGACACAGTGACCAAGCGCGGAAAATCCATGCCCGATAATGCCGATGAAAACCCTTTTGCTATAGGCCTGTTCCCGGGTTCGAGAAAGTCTGAGATAAAAAGACACCTCTGCGTTATGTTTGATACCGCCAGAATAATCCAAAAAAGGCATCCGCAGGTAAAGTTTCTCGTCGCATGCGATAAATCGCCTGCCGAAAAAACCGTCTTTCCCGAAGGGACAACTTTTATACCTCAAAACCCATACGAAATAATGAGAAGATCCCGCGTCCTCATTGCCGCCTCGGGAACAGTTACTCTCGAAGGGGCTTTTTTCGAAAAACCCATGGTCGTCATATACAAGACGGAACCCATGACGTATTTTCTGGCGAAAATACTCGCCAAAGTCCCCTACATAAGCCTCGTGAACATAACAGGCAGAGAGAGAATTCTGCCTGAATTCATACAGAAAAACGCAATCCCCGAAAAAATCGCCGAATGTTCCGAAAAACTGCTTTTCGACGAAGAGGCGAGAAGGGATATGGTTGAAAAACTCCAAAAGGTGAAGAAAAAACTGGGGGCTCCTGGAGCTTCCAAAAGAGCCGCCGGTTGTTTCATAAGGTTTCTCGATGAAGTTAAAAGATAGACTTCTCCTCGGACCCGGTTCATTTTTCGGCTATATTTCAGTTCTCTTGTGGGGAAAGACCCTATCCATAGTCACAAAAAACGTCAATGAAACTCTTGAAAACGAAAATAATTATCCCGCGGTCTATTTTTTGTGGCACAGAGACATGCTCGTCCCGGCTTATTTTTTCAGAAACAGAGGATACAGAGTGCTTATAGGTAGACACAGGGACGCAGAGTTCATCTCGATAATCTCCGAAAAACTTGGATACAGAACTCTCAGGGGTTCCTCAACAAGAGGAGCGACAGCCGCCATGAGAAATATTGTCAAGTCCCTCGAAAAAAAACAGCTTGTAGTGATAACTCCTGACGGGCCGAAAGGGCCGTCTGAAAAAATTAAGGAAGGGCCTCTTTTCGCGGCGCTCAAGACCGGAGCTCCTGTAATACCGATAATAGTATCATACAAAAGATGCTACACTTTCGGGTCATGGGACAAATTCAGGTTAGCCTTTCCTTTTTCAAAGGTATGCATTCTTTTAGGAGGACCTGTCAAATTACAGGGGCTGTCTTCAAGGGACAATATCTTGAGGATTAAAAAAACCATAGAAAAGAAAATACTGCGGTTGGAAAAAGTTGCAAAGAGGTCTCTTTGCTGAGCGTGATAGCGTATAACTTCTTTCTCGCCGTTTTTTTCCCGTTTTTAGCGGTCATAATGCTTGTCAAAATGCTTCAGACCAGAAGGGAATGGATGGAACGATGGGGTTTTCTTCCAAAGTATAAAAACAGATACGTCATCTGGATACACGGCTCATCCGTTGGAGAAATCAATTCTCTTAAATCCCTGTGTTCGGATTTGAGCTCAAAGCACCCGCGTTTCAGGTTTTTGGTGACTTCCTATACCAGGACAGGGGTTATCAGAGCCGACGAAATACTCTCGAGAAATAACGTCAAGACTTCATATTTTCCTTTCGATTTTCCCCTGAGCATCATAAACGCCATTTACAGGGTAAAGCCTTCTTGTGTCCTTTTCACAGAGACCGAAATCTGGCCAAATTTTCTTTTTTTCTGCAGACTAAATAAAATACCGGTTTTTCTGTTGAGCGCGAGAATATCCGACAGGACTTATCCCAGATATAAAGCTTTCAGAAGATTTCTAAAAAGAGTTCTCTCATCTTATTCCTATGTTTTTGCTCAGGACGAACTCAACGCGCGCCGTTTTATAGACATAGGGGTTCCAGTCGACAGGATATCAAGATCCGGATCCCTCAAGGCTTCGGATGAGAAGCTTTTGCCTCCTCCTATACCCGTCGCTGAGGGAACATTTCTCTGGATCGCCGGTCCTGTCAGAAAAGGAGAATTCGAAAAGATACTGGAAGTCTATTCTTTTCTTAAAAATAAATATCCGTTCACAGCTCTTCTTCTGGCGCCGAGGTATCTTGAAATGACACAGGAAATACTAAAAAGCGCTGAATCAATGAATATTGACGCGGTTCTCAGATCGCGTGTCTCAGAGTTATCTCCGGGCGTCACCATCCTCGACAGTCTTGGAGAGCTCCAAAGATTTTACAAAGAGGCAAAAGTCGCTTTCATAGGCGGATCTTTAGTCAATGCAGGCGGCCACAACCCTCTTGAAGCGGCTTTTCAGGGAGTTCCCGTCCTTATGGGACCTTATTTTCAGAACGTCGAAGAGACAATGACAAAACTCGCAAGGGCTAAAGGGGCATGGATCGTTCAATCTCAGGATGATCTGAAAAACGCGTTGGAAAAGATAATCTCCAACGAAGATCTCAGGCGTTCGGCATCAGAAAATATAAGGAATGCTGCCCTCGAACTTGTCGTGTCAAAAGACGAGATATACGGCATTATCGAAAAAAAAACTCCCCATTTTCCATGCTGAAATCGCTTCTATCCCCTCTTGCCGGGCCGTATTTGGCTCTTTATTCTCTGGACAAAAAAATTAAGACAGTTAAAAAGACTAAATTCCAGGTAAAGACAATAAGCGTTGGAAATCTCGAATGCGGCGGAACGGGAAAGACGCAGATAGTTTCCCTGATTCTCGGTATGTTTGAGAAAAACGGAATATCCGGAGCCCTTATAGCGAGGGGATACGGAGGATCTTACACCGGTTTTGTCACTCCTGATGTCAAATCCGCGGGTGACGAGGTCAGAATGATATCTAAAAAACACCCCTCTGTTCCTGTCGTCGCCGACAAGAACAGGGCGCGCGGATTCAGACTGCTTCGGGATAAATTCCCCTGCTTAGAAGCTGTTCTTCTTGACGACGGCTATCAGCAATACGGCATCTATAAAGACCTCGAAATTCTCCTCTTGGACTGGGAAAAACCTAAAGCAGGGGGGGTGCTGCCGGCAGGAAGGCTGAGAGAGCCTCTCCTGGCTTCAAGACGAGCTGACATTATCTTATTCACGAGAGCAAAAGAGTCCGTTGTTCCGCCTGACTTTTCAAGATATCCTGAATTATCCGATATACCGAAACTTTTTTGCGATTTTAAGATTGCCGCAATAGAAAAAAACGGCAAAAAGGTTTCCGCAGACAAAAGATTTTTTTTAGTTAGTTCCATTGCAAAACCTCAAAGACTCCTTAAAAATCTTAGCGAGTCAAATTTTTCTGTCGGTGGATCTCTTTTTTTCAGGGATCATCACGTCTTCTCGGAGAAAGATACGGATAAAATCCTCTCTGGGGCTGAAAAACACGGTTGTCAAGAAATCCTTTGCACGGAAAAAGACGCTATAAAACTTCCGTTTGAATGCGCAATAATCCGGTCCCAAGTGAGTTGGCTGAGCGGGTCCGAAGGTGTTTTTGAGAATTATGTAATGGAGGCTCTGAAGTGAAAGCTCTTGTAATAGAAGGAGGAGGAAACGGACTGCGCTTTTTTGTCTTTGAGAACTGGAAAATTGCCTCTATGGTTTCTTCTCCTGAAGGTAACTTTTTGAGAATAAAAAATAATCTTGCAATCCGTTTGTCTGAGCTGTTCTCAAAGTGCCCAAAATATGACGCATCCGCGCCTTTATGCGCGGCGATGGCCGGTCTTTACACGGACGCGGAAAAGGTATTTTTTTCAGAAACTCTCTCAACCACAGGCCACCGCGGGAAAGTGTCTGTTCTAAACGACGCTCATGCCGCTTACTACGGGGCATTTTCGGAACCGGGAGAAATTTTAGCCATTTCAGGGACAGGTTCGATAGCTTTTTCACTCAACAAAAAAGGCGATATTAAAAGGCGGGGAGGCTGGGGACCCTTTCTCGGAGACGAGGGCAGCGGTTTCTGGATAGGAAAAAAAGTTCTCACTGGGATAACCGGTTTTTTAGACGGGAGAATTCAGGATTCAGAACTCATCCGGTTTCTGTGCGAAATGAAAAAACTCTCGCCCATGGATTTTATTAGGAGCTATTTATCGGGCGACAATCCAGTCCAAGAGATTTCCCTTCTGACTTACAATCTCCAGTCGGCTTTCGAAAACGGTCTGACAGAGGCAAAAGAAATATTCGAAAACGCCGCAAATGAGATTTCAGATTTAATACTGTCTTTAGCCGGAGAAACAGGATCAAAATATTACGCCCTGCGCGGGGGGGTCTGCCTGAACTGCGATTTTTTTCGCAAAAAAATAATCAAAACCCTTGATTTAGAAAATCTCAGAATCAAAGACGAAGGCTTGAGCGCCGTTGGCGGAGCTCTCGTCTTTCTTTTCGGTCAAAAAGCTTTTAACGAATTGAGGAGGCAAAATGATAAAGAAGTTGTTGTTCATCATTCTGATTTGGGTTTCGACAGCGGCTTTTTGTGACGATTCTTGCTGGCTGAACACATACAGATTCACGGATATAGAGATAGTCCCCCAGCATGATTCCGTCATCGGAAGGGCAATGGAGGATTTCATCTGCCTTATTTCAACCGACACAATAAGGCTTGACTGCGTCTCTCCTGTCGCCGACAGCGTAAAAGTTGACAATGTCGAGAGGTTTTATTATCAGACCGACAGTCTTCTCGTTATATATCTCGGGAGATCTTACGCGGTTTCAGAAACTCTTTCTCTCGACATTTTCTACCGGGCAGTGCCGGTTCCTATTCCGACTCCTTTCGCCTCCGGCGGAATTTTCATTGACCCCACGCTCATTTTTTCCTGTCACGCGCCTTTTGGTCTCAAGACATGGGTTCCATGCCTCGACGACCACAGGCATAAAGCCGCCGTCAGACAGTATTACACTGTCCCCGATAATCTATGGGTTGTTTCAAACGGAATCCTCGACTCCGTGATACAGCTCTCCGGCAACAGAAAAAAATTTTTCTGGAGAGAAACCGAATATCTTTCTCCCTATCTTCAGGGGCTCGCAGCCAGCTCATACTCGCTGAGAAACTACTCTGTCGGCGGAATACCTGTCCTTTTGGCGGCTTATCCGCAGGACTCTGCCAAGCTATCAAACGACCTTTCAAGGCTTTCAGATATGCTCACGGTGTTTGAAAACAGATACGGCAGTTATCCGTTCGCCAAAATCGCCTACGCAGAGGTCAGCCTCCCGGGAGCGATGGAAAACCAAAACTCCATACTCGTCGGTTCATCGGTCATAACGGGCACGGGAACATACGAAATACTTTTCGCTCACGAGCTCTCACACATGTGGTGGGGGGATTACGTCACAACCGACAGCAAAAAGGAAGTCTGGTTCAACGAGGGACTCGCCACTTTTTCAGAGGGGATATTCGTCGAGCATGTTTCCGGACAGCCGGCGATGCACAACTATATGCGGGGAGTCAGAAACAGCTATATATCTTGGGAAAACACAAACGGCATATATCCGATGTATGACCCTCCATGGCAGCATTATTATTCGGACCTGACATACGAAAGGCCGGCATCGGTATTCTACGCTCTGCGTTTCATGCTCGGAGATTCTCTCTTTTTCGGCTCTCTGAGGGAAATTGTTGCCGCCTTTGGAGGATCGACCGTGACATGGCAGGACATTGACACTGTTTTTTCAGGCTACTGCGGAGAGAATCTTACATGGTTTTTCCAGCAGTGGGTTTTTGGCTCAGGAACGCCGCAGATGAGCTGGACTGCTTTCAAGAAACAAGGATCCCAGGACAGTCTCCTCGTCAGGGTTTGGACGCATTCTAATTCATCCACGGATTTTGTCGTAAAATCACCTCTTTTTGTTTTTTCATCCGGCGACACCCTCTATTTCAGGGCGACAGCGCAAGGTGACACTTCCGATAATTTTTACCAAGTTGCGGCTGATTCTGTCTCTCTTGACCCTTATAAGACGCAGTTCACATCCTCCACCGAAAAAGTTGATGTAGAAATAAATCTTCTTCTTTCTCTCAATGAGTCAATTATGCTTTACTGGTCTTCCTCCACTCTGCCTGATATTCTGGGCTATGACGTATATGGGGCTCAATACGGTTCAACTTCTTATCAAAAACTCAACACTTCGCTTTTAACCGACACGTTTTTTCTCGCCGAAGACCTGACAAACGGACAGAAATACACATTTTACGTGACGTATTCAATACAAGGGGACTGGGAGAGTTTTCCGTCTGACACAGCTTCGGCGTCGCCTGTCAGCTTTCCTTTCGACAGGAGAATTCTCCTTGTCGATGAATCCGAGGGCGGAAACGGATCCCAGACAATAATGCCGACAAACGCCCAGATTGACTCTGCATACGCCAGCCTTATGACGGGAATAGCACACGACGTATTCCACTGCGACTCTTTTTTGCCGGATCTTTCGCTTCTGGGTCATTACCAGTGCGTCTTCTGGCACAGCGACGAATACACATCAACAAGCCAAATAAAAGACGAAGCCGCTCTCATAAGGTCATATCTTACTGCTGGAGGAAAAATAATCATATCGGGATGGAGGGTTTTCGAAGGCGCTGATCCTTCATTTCTCGCCCTATTCGATATTTCACATGCCGAAGTCGTCACGCTGAAAAATTTTGAGACTTCCGAGGGAAAAAACGGTTTCACAGACATCTCTGTCAACTCTTCCCTAATGCTTCCTTCCTGGAACGGAAAAATGGACAGGGCGACTTATTTTACTGCCGCAGGCGCCGATACGCTCGGGGTGTGGGGCCCGGGGTATCCACAGTCTGGAAATTTTACAACGCTGGGCGAAAACGACTCGCTCAATTTCGTCGTCAACGGCTATCCCCTGTATTTCATGGAGCACGGGGAAGCAAGGGATTTCATCTTGGACTGTTTTACATACCTCGGTCAGGTAGGTATTGAAGAAAATCCGCATCCTGAGGATCAAAACTCACTGCCGTTTCTCAGACAGGTCGCCGGCGGAATTGAAATCTTTCTGTCGCCCTTGCCGGGAAAAGGCGAATTGAGCCTCATGGTCTATGACGTGACGGGCAGAAAAGTTTTCGACATGACATACGGTTTTTCGGAGCGGATTTTTTATTCGTGGAAAGACTCGGAGGGAGCCTCTCTTCCCGTGGGTAACTACTTTTTATCCGTTGAGTTTGGGGAGAGAAGGATTTTGGGAAAATACTTCAATGTCAGATAAAATAACTTTTTGAGAATAACCGGAAAGAAAACCGGAGTTCAGATAATAAAAAAGGGCGGGAAAACCCGCCCTTTTTTAGATCTATTGAAACAGAGCTTATTCTGCTACGATTATCTTTCCGGAGAAGACGTTTCCAGAGGCTTCGAGCCTATAGAAATACGTTCCTGTTCCGAGGTTTTTGTCCAGAGATACGGAGTGGGTTCCCGCTCCAGCGTTGAAATCTCTCGAACCTACTGTTCTTCCAGTAATATCCATCACTCTGAATGAAACGTCAGAAGATGAAGGAAGAGCCAGTTCTACTGAGACTTTTCCTGAGAAAGCGGACACGAGTCTGCACTGAATCGTCGAAGGAACATCAACAGGGGTTTCTTCTACTGAGTTGGGGTTTCCAATGAGTATTACACCCATCTCAAATGGACTACTCCATACCGTGGATGCAGTCACCCAGCTGGGATAACCTAGAACATCTGATCTGAACCACATCTGCTGTCCGTTTCCAATGCCAATTCCAGCTTGAAGGCCGGTTTGCCCGTTGACCGTGAAGACGTTTGAGGGCTGGACTTCGATCCAATGCTTGCCTTCTGGAATGATAATTCCCAGAGACGTGACATCCATGATCAAACTGTAGGTGAGGTTCGGAGAACCGTATTGGGTCGCAGTGTAGTTAGCCATCTCGCAGACGTATTCGTTGAGCGGTGTAACCGCGGGTTGGTTTGAAGCGTCAGCGTATACTAAGAAATGAACGTTGGGGACGTTTGTCCAAGCCGTGAACCCGTTCCAGTTCGACCACCATGTTATTACAGTGTCTATGACCCATCCACCGGCCGGCGGGGTGACGTCATCGGCTATATCGGCTTCAAAAGGATATGCGCTGTCGAGCTGGCAGGCGTATCCGCTCGCGGTCAAAGTGTCCGGCATCTGCTGGAGAAGAACCGCGAAAGGATTCATCTGAATCGGTTCCGGATTAGATGAATAGAGAATTCTCGAAGAATTCACATGGGTCTGAAGTCCCGCTGAAAGTCCTGCCGCCAAAATTACCATTGCTGTTAAAACCAAAAAACTCTTCTTCACTGCCATGCCTCCTTTTTTAAGTTTGAATAGTTATGATAACTATTATCTTTAATTTTGTCAATCTAATACTTTTTGAAAATTTTTGTAAGTCTAAAAAAAAGGGAGCCAAAGCTCCCTTTTTCAGACTTTCTTAGTCCTTATTATTCGGCTACGATAATCTTTCCGCTGAACACGCTTGCGGCTGCTTCGAGCCTG
>JAFGIG010000121.1 GCA_016929715.1 Caldifarciminota bacterium | reverse complement strand
TCTTCTGCTGTAGCGGAAGAGGTGGTATATAGAAAGATAGAACCGGCTTACGTAATATACGATCATAAAAGAAAAGACGCATTAAAGACGATTTTTAAGTTTCTCAGGAATAACTGTATCCATCCTCTCGGAAGATACGGCAGTTGGGAGTATTCTTCAATGGAAGAATCCATGTACGGAGCAATGGATTTAGTCAAATCTATCTGCGAGAAATGAAAATCATCCAGATAATAACGAAACTTGAAAAAGGAGGGGCGCAGCTCACCGTCCTTGAAATTTTGAGGAATAAAAAAGACTCGGTGCTTATAACTGGAAGAGACGGAGTGCTTAAGCCCTCGGCGCTCAAAGAGTTTAAAAGCAGAATTTACACGGCAAAAAGCCTAAGAAGAGAGATAAATCCCGTAGACGATATCGCCGCACTCTGGCAAATAATTAAAATAATAAGAATATTAAAAAAAGAAGGTCCCTGCCTTGTCCACACAAACAGTTCAAAAGCGGGGCTTTTAGGCAGATGGGCGTGTTTTTTACTCTCAGTTCCATGCGTTCACACTGTTCACGGGTGGAGTTTCAATCCGCGGCAGAATCCGCTTTTTACCCTGATTGCAGTGTTTCTTGAAAGGGTTGCGGCTGTTTTCACCGGACGCCTTATAGTCGTGACGACGGAAGATGAGAGAAAAGGCTTGAAAAATAAAATAGGGAACAGAAAAAAATATGCTCTTGCAAGAGCTGTTGTGGATTTAAAACCTTTCTTAAATAAAAAACCACCTTCCAATAGAGAAAAACTTTTCATTCCGGAAGGTTTCGCGGTGGTTGGGACGGTCTCTAATTTTAAAAAGCAGAAGGCGCCTCTTGATTTTATTATGACAGCGTCCATAGTTGTCTCAAAAAGACCTGAGACAATATTTCTCTATGCAGGAGGAGGCCCCCTTATGGAAGAGGCAGAGAGAAAGGCGGAAAAACTCGGGCTGAAAGAAAACATCAGATTTTTGGGCTGGAGAGACGACATTCCGGAATTGCTGGCGGCAATGGATGTGTTTCTCCTTATGTCCCTCTGGGAAGGTCTGCCTCAGACAATAATTCAGGCCATGGCTTCAGGAAAACCGGTTGTCGCGACTTCAGTCGACGGTTCGAAGGAAATTGTCAAGGACGGGATAAACGGGTTTTTAATCAGTCCCGGGAAACCCGCAGAAGCAGCGGAAAAAGTTTTATTTCTGCTCTCTAGTTCAGATCTAAGGAAAAAAATGGGAGAAGAAGGAGTCAAAACGGTAGAAAAGGGCTTTTCAATTCAGGAGATGATGGACTCCCTGGAAAAAGCATGGACAGACGTCAGATCTCCCTTAAAAGAAATCGGATTTTATTATTTTAAAAAATAAAAATTTTTAGGAGGAAAAAATGACCAAAAAAAATAAAAACTCTTTTGATGAAAACAAAACACAAAAATATCAATGCACCCAGTGCGGATCCACTGATTTTATCAAAGAAGAGTTTAACCGTCTCAGGTGTTCTCACTGCAAAACTCTCTATAAAATAAATTTTGACAACAGAAAAGCAGGAAAACCGAGCGTTGAGATAAAAAAAGGAGCCAATGTCACTTTCGGAAAGAATGCCAAGGTTTTAATCAAAGGCGGAATGCTTATAGAAGACGGAGCGAAAGTCGAATTTCTCGGAGAATTAGAATTAATAGAAAAAGGCGATAGAACGGCTATTGGGTGTATTGAGACAGGGGAAGACAAGCCCTGAAGCTTTATCTCTCAAAAAATATGCTGGTTAATAATTTCCACTATTGAGTCCAAAAGAGGGTTTTGAATTCCGCGATACAGAAGAACCTGTTGAAAAATACTTTTCGAACACAGCAGTTAAAGGGCTATTGTTTGCCTGTCTGCAGATAAGAAAAAATAATACAAAAAACAACATAATAGAGTTTTGTCAATGCGAGGTGTAAATCATCCACAGCCCGGCAAGTATTATCAGAACGCCGCAAACGCCTTTAATAATAGTGAGTGATTTTGTCTTTTCGTTCCATTTAAGGTAATTTTCAATAATTTCAGATGCAGTCCCCGCGAAAACAAAAACGATTCCGTGTCCGAGACCGAAGAAAATGAAAATTAGAACCGAGAGGACAAAATTAGTCTTGGCCGCCTGAAGCGCAGCTCCCAAAACCGGAGCCATGAAAGCGAATGTGCATGGTCCGAGAGCTACTCCGAAAATCAATCCCAGAATTAAAGCTCCCAAAACTCCTTTGATCTTTATGTCGGACATTCCTCTGCCGGCGAAGGGAAGAGGTATGACACCTAGGAGGTTAAGGCCGGTCAGAAAAAAAACAGCAGCTACAATGTAATTTACAAGAGTGCCGGCGTTACCGAGCATCCGTCCTGTCAATGCCGTCGCAATTCCAATTATCGCGAAAGTGAAAAGAAGACCGGAGGTGAATGAGAGGGAAATCGCGAAAGCTTTCTTGTTTGAGACTTTTCCCTGACCCGACATAAATCCGACTATGAGAGGTATTCCCGCAAGGTGACAGGGGCTTAAAATTACGCTTAAAATTCCCCAGACAAAAGAGAAGAAAAGGGAGAGTCCAGAAGGCTCTTCCATGGCTTTTGTCAGAAAAGTGAATACCGGCTGAAGAATGTTCATCTGTCTATTGTGAAGTCGTAGCCCAATTCTTTCCATTTTTTCAGCATCTCATCAGCAGAGAAAAATCCCTGGTGCCTGAAAAGTTCTTCGCCCCTTTCAGAAAGGAAGACCTGAGTTGGAATGACTCTTATGCTTCTGCTGTTTGCCTCTTGAGGGTTCTGATATACATCGACAAACAAAACAATAAGTTTACCGGCGCATTCAGACCTCATTCTATCGAGTTCCGGAACCAACATTTTACAGGGAACACAGGAAAGAGAGCCATATTCGATTAGCCTGGGCAGATTTTCCTCAAGCGAATCCCTCGCGACGGAGGAGGAATCCTCTGACTGATTTTCAGTTGTTTTCAGCGGCGCGTTGTTTTTGCCGAAAATAAACGCAAGCGAGATGAATCCTGCCAGCAGAGCGACAGTTAATATCTTTACAAAAACCTTCATATAGTCTCCTTTTGAATAATAGGATCTGCAACTTATCAGACGATTTTGTCAATGCTCTCTAAAGGGTGTATTAGTTTGTCGTCCAATGATTGATTATGTTTGGAGAAATTCTGATATTTCTTCTTTACTCAGCACTTTGCCCGTGCTTTTTACTTCCCCGTCAATGACGAGGGAGGGAGTCATCATGACGTTAAATTTCATTATTTCCTGAATTTTTTCTACCTTTTCAATTTTTGCTTCAATGCCCGAATCTTTTACGGCTTCCTCCGCGTTAGATGACAGCTGCTTGCATTTAGGACAGCCTGTTCCGAGAATTTGTATAAGTTTCATATATTCTCCTTTTTCAGAAAAAAGCCCCGAATATGAGGCCTGCAATGGTTGAAAGAATCACAACGAGAGAAATGAACGTAAAAGTTTTTTTGGCGCCGACAATGGAATTTATCACGAGCATGTTCGGCAGAGAGAGAGCGGGTCCGGCCAAAAGCAAAGCGAGAGAGGGCCCTTTTCCCATACCGCTTTCAATGAGCCCTTTTAGGATGGGGACTTCGGTGAGCGTGGCAAAATACATTAAAGCACCGGCGAGCGATGCGAAAAAATTAGTCCACAGCGGCCATAAGAACCTTAAAAGATAAGGAACTGAAGACGGGTCTTTTCCAAGTAGCGCAAAAATCGACGAAGGAGAATCTCCTACGAGCGACTCTATCCATGCATTTGGAATCATACCCGAGTCTTTGCTCTTTGTTGTTCCGAGGAAAAATCCTGCCGCGAGAACTCCAATAAGAAGGAGAGGCAGAATTTGTTTTGCAAAACCCCATGTCTGAACCCTCCATGGAGACAGTTCTTTGTTTTTCAAAAAAGTCAGAACGACAATTGAAAAGACTCCTGCAGTAAAAGCTGCGGACGGATATGAAGGAAACAATATATAGACGGTTAGAGGAGGTATTAATGATATCAGTATATAAAATATTTTTATTTTGAACATGAACTTGACGACAGACAGAAAGAAAAGAAATAAAAAAGTCACAATATGCCATTTGAACCTGAAGACAAAAAACCACGGACCTGAACTTATTTTGGGTTCAGCGAAATTAGCAAAAATCAGAATGCCGACCATTGAAGCAAACTGGAGGGCAATTTGCCAGAGAGGCATTGTTTTCTCGTCTTCTTCCGGCAGGAAAACACGGGAATTCTGTGCATCCGCGTTTTTAATCCTCTCTTCTTTGATGAATAAAAGGTGCATCATCAGGCCTATTATGACGCTGAAGGAAACAGCTCCTACAGCTCTTGCGATACCTAGGGGAGCCCCTAATATTCTCGCTGTCAGAATTATCGCCAGAACATTTATTGCGGGGCCTGAATATAAAAAAGCAGTAGCTGGTCCTATGCCGGCTCCCCGCATGTAAATGCTTCCGAAAAGAGGGAGGACGGTGCATGAACAGACCGCAAGAATAGTCCCCGAGACGGATGCGACGCCGTAGGACAGTAATTTGTTCGCCTTGGCTCCGAAATACTTAAGGACAGCGTTTTGGCTGATAAATACTGCTATTGCTCCTGCTATGAAAAAAGCCGGCACCAGGCAAAGCAGGACATGTTCTCTCGCATACCATCTTGCGAGTATGAAAGCCTGAAGAACAGCGCTCTGAAAGCGCTGGTTTGATACCGGCAGAAGATAGAACAAGGAGAATGCCGCGGCGAGAAATAGAAATAGTTTTATCTCTTTTCTGTCAATCACAAAGTTTCCTTTTATTGTTGAATCTTAAACTGCATTTTTGAACATTGTTGTAAACTTCCATGGAACATTCGAAAGCTCTGACAATGCAGGAATTCTGAAGATGATAATAGGTATGGTTGCCTACTCTTCTATCTGTTACAATTCCCGCCGCTTTGAGATGCGAGAGGTGGCGTGATATTCCGGACTGATCAATATTCGCTACATGGTTGAGTTCGCCTACAGTTTTATCCTTTTCCCTCAGTTCGGCGACGATGAGGATTCGGATGGGGTGAGAAATCGCTTTCAGTATTTCAGAAAGAGTTTTAGCTTCTTCGTATGTCATGTTTTGTATATATGCAAATATGCGCATAATGTCAAGTGCCTTTTAAAAAATTCAGATATTATTGAAATACAAAAGTTGTATAATCCAGTGATTTGATGTCTTAGGCAACGCAATAAAACCGAGGAGGCGGTATGAAGATATCTATTGTCGCCCTGTGTTTATTCTTGTCATATCCTGTCTCTGCTGTGGATTATCCTGACACGTTCAGATTTGTAGAAGTTCCTGATCCTCTGTCGGGAACAAATAGTCCTTATTATTTGATACCGAGAACCTGCCCTTCAGCAGGCGAGACCATTGTAGATTACTGTTTCGGAACAATTCAGGTCAGATCGACTATGACAGACGGAATAAAGGGAAGACACGAATATTCGAGGTTCGATCCTTTCAACTCTTCCGGATCAGCTGTAATTCTCGATCCGGAAGCTCTTTGGAATGTCTATTCCACAGCTTCAAGACCTTTTAATATTCCGCCAAACCTTATTAGTCACTGTCCTCTCAGTGAGCCCAGATGGGATACGCAGAATGAGAATATTATTTGGGGGATAGACGAGTATAAAATTATGACTTTCAATGTATCAACCGGCGCCCTGATCACAATAAAAAATTTCGAAACAGATCCCGTCATATCTCCGTTGATAAACGCGGGAGACGTTTTCAGAATTACGATGAATGACGAAGGAGAAGCCTCTCACGATAAAAGATACTGG
>JAFGIG010000120.1 GCA_016929715.1 Caldifarciminota bacterium | reverse complement strand
TGATCCTGTTGGTCTTGCTGAGATTGCCTGTTATTCTTCATTCTCAGAGCTATTTCGAGATTTCTTCTGCATTCAGAATCGAGAGGATTTAATACGAGAGATTTTGTCAATCTTATGATTGCTGAATCGAGGAGAGATGGGATTGAGTCGGAATCCTTTTGAACCGATCTCAAATAAGAAGTTCCCGAATTGTAGAAAATGTCGGATTGATAGCCCTTTAATACGGTGTCAGGTTTTGCAAGAAGAGAATCAAATAGCAGGGCTGCTTTATGAGGTTCTCCGTTTTCGTAATATGCGCATGCGAGATTGTATGTCAAAGTAAAATTTCCGGGTAATTCTTCGAGGGCTTTTGAATAAGACTCTATTGCTTTATCAAAATTGCCCTCATCGTGAAATTTCGCGCCTTCGTATGCCCTGTCCGGAAAAGATGTAAAAAGCGCCAGACAAAATATCAGAAAGACCATTTCGATGACCTTCTTTTTTTCTCGACTGTTATTGAAAGAGCTATGAGAAAAGCTCCGGCGGCGAGAGGAATCTCGTAATGATAGACATATAGAACTTCTTGCTCCTGTGTTATTGACCCTTTTTGCAAGGTCTCCAAAAATGCAGAGATTTCATTTACAACCTTCGTCGGGTTTTCTGCGCCGATATAAACCCCGTTTGTTCTTTCGGAAATCATGGTCAGATTTTCCTCCTCTAAATATGTCTTGGCAGTGTCGTAAGGGGAGAGCATTATATAACCTTCAACTTCTCCTTTGTAATTTACCTCGGGGACGGGATCTCCAGATTTATCGCCAATTCCAACTGTTAGGACAGGAATATTTCTTTCTTGCAGATACGCCAGTTCGTCTGACATATCCCCTCCGAAATCCTCCCCGTCTGAAAGAAGCAAAACAGCAGTAGAGCGACTCGTCTCTTTTTCAACAATTCTCGGAAGAGCTGAAAAAGCGCTTATAAAAGACGTGCCTGTGCTGGTGGTCACGCCGGTTGAAAGGCGATGGATGGAGGCTTTGATGCTTCTGTGGTCAAAAGTCAGAGGGCTCACAACTGTCGCGCTGCCGGAAAAAAGAACGAGAGCAATTCGGTCGTCATCTCTCCTTTCGATAACTCCCGTCATAATTCTCTTCGCACTTTCTATTTTCTTTATGGGTGATGAAGCGTCCATACTTCTGCTGACATCGCAGAGAAACACGAGGTCAATTCCCGTTTTGGTCAGAGAAGAAAAATCAGATTCGCTGGCGGGCCCTGCAGCGGCGATCAAAAAAGACGTTAAAGCGAGGGATATGAGTATTTCTTTAATAATTTCCGCCCTCATGTCCGAAAGGTTCAGCTTGGATTTGTGACCTGTAGCGAGTATTTTTTCTATGAGTTTCCTTTTTTTTACTAAATTAAAAATCTGAATACCTGCCGAAAGAGCGAGAGCCAAAGGTATGATATAGATAAAAAAGGGACGCGTGAAAATCAAGGTATGCTCCTGAAAAAAGTTCTGTCGCCGATAAAACCTAAAGCGAGAAGAGTTGTCGCCAAAGCCACCCAAAACCTGGATTTACTGGGGCTCAAAGCGATCATTTCGCTTTTTTCCTCGGACCGTTCAAGCTTGTCTATCATCTCAAAAGCTTTTTTCAGGGCTCCTCTGTCAGTCGCCCTGAATGAAGTGTTTTCGGCAGAAGCGATGTTGGAAAGAAGTTCGTAATCGGCTGTTGAAGCGTAGACATAACCGTATGTAGGGCTGTTGTAAGTGAAAGAAGTTTCCGTTCCTATGCCAATTGTATATATTTTCATGCCGAGAGTTTTAGCCGCTTGGCCGGCTGTCACAGGATCAATATAACCGGCGTTGTTTGCGCCGTCCGTCAAGAGAATTATCACTTTACTCGGACTTTTAGAATCTCTGAGAGCGTTTGCGGCAGTAGCCAAACCCATGCCTATGGCAGTTCCGTCAGTTATGACACCCGGTGTCAGATCTTTAATGCTGCTTATGAGAAAAGAATGGTTCAAGGTCGGCGGGACAAGAAGATATGCGTCATAGGCGAAGATTACAATGCCTATTCTATCGTTCTCTCTTGACTTTATAAAATCCATGGCGATTTTTTTTGCGGCTTCGAATCTCGTCGGAGAAAAGTCCGGTGCTTCCATGCTCGTTGATAGGTCTAGGGAGATGACTATATCGATGCCGATTTTTTCCCTGTTGATTATTATAGGTTTTCCAAGAGGTTCGGCGGCGCCGAGTATTGCAGCGATTGAACTTAAAATATACAACCACATGATATATTTTTTTACAAATATTCTGAAATTCACCGGATTTATGAAATAGGAAGAAGCCGAATAAACCACGGAGGGTTTGCGGGATAAATGCAGATATACTCCGAGAGCCAGAACAACCGGAATAAAAAGCAGAAGCCATGGGTGTGAAAATCTGAGCATCTTATATGTCCTTTTGCTTGTCTTCGCCTATTTTAACGAGAGGGAAAACCCAGACAAAGTCTCGGACTGCTTCAAAATCTTCGTTTCCCTTCTCTGAAGAGAAAAATTCTTTTGAAAATTTTGCAAGTTCGGATGCTCTGTTGAAAGACGAAAGGGCTTTTTGGATCTCTTTGGAAACATAGAAAGACTTTAGAAAAATATCCTGGATCTCTTTGACTGTCATCTTTTTGGTTTTCAAAGTGGACACTTTTTCAGAATATTCTTTGAAGACCTCCGAAAGTTCTTCATAAAAATCCTTCGAAACTTCGGGCTTGTCTTTAAGATATGATTTGAAGATATTCGAAAGATCCATCATTGCTTTTTCCTTCGGAGATAAGACAAAAAATTTCTTTTTCGCGGATCTTTTTATCAAAGCATAAGCCGCTCCCGCGACTAAGACCGCGCCGATAATGATAAGAGGGACATACCAGAATCTTAGAGTAAGCCTGAAAAGCTTTTTGTAAAGAGGTTCAGGCGGTTTTGGGGGTAAATCGAGCCTCGGCCTGAGAGGACACAAAATTGTGTCTTCCGGACCCGACAAAACTGAGAGAATATGCACGTTGAATGAATGCAGTGTGTCAGTATATGAAGTGTCGGGAAAATAAAATATGGCGGGCGGTATTGTTATTAAAGAGGAATCAACTTGACTAAAAATTGCACCTGAAAAGGTGAAAACAGATGAAAGACTGTCTTCGCCTCTCGTCAGGAGTTCTTTGATCGGGGAGTTTTCAATAATAAAAGGGTGCCAAAGAGAGCTGTCTGAAACTACGGAAACGGAACAATCTCTAGGGTGAGAATATGATATTACTATACTAAACCTCTCGCCTAAATAAACGCTGTCTTCAGAGGTTTCGAAGGAATTGAAACCAGCGAATATTGCCAGAGGGATTAACAGGCTGATCATCTTTTTTTGGAGCGGAGTTTGAAAAAGCTATATAGAACCGGAATATAATCCGCATCGGTTCTGACGTCGAGTATATCTACCGAAGCTCTGGTTAATATTTTTTTGTGAAATTCCCTTTCTGAATCCACTCTTGCCTTAAAGGCTCTTCTGTAAGACGAAGAAGAGGAATCTATAAGGATTTCCCGACCGGTTTCAGGATCTACGAGATTTACCAGTCCCACGTCGGGAAACTCTTCCTCAAAAGGATCGGAGATTCTGACTACGATGCAGTCATGCTTTTTCGAGAGTATTGACAATGGCTTTGCGTAGTCGTCCTGTTGGCCGAGCATGAAATCCGTGATGATGAATATCACGGCTTTTGACTTGATAAGTTTGTATAGGTTTTCAAGCGTCGAAGATAGCTTTGTCTCACCGGAAGCCTGGGCGTTTGAGAGTATGTCTCTGATAATGTGAAGAACATGCCTCTTCCCTTTTTTAGGCGGTATGTATTCATGAACTGCTCCTGAAAAAGTCATGAGTCCGACTTTGTCGTTGTTCTTTATGGCGCTCATTGCGAGGACCGCGGCGATTTCAGCTGCTATGTCAATTTTCAGAGGCGCTTGATCGTCTTCTCCGGTTTTAAGGCTTGAATATACCATGGATGCTGAAGTGTCAACTACCAGAAACACCTGTAGTTCTCTTTCTTCGATGAATTCCTTTATGTATAGCCTGTCGTCGGCTGTCCTCGCTGTCACATTCCAGTCGACAGAGGTTATATCGTCACCATGTTCGTATTCTCTCACTTTGTTGAATTCTATTCCGAGCCCTCTGAAAGCGCTCGTGTATTTTCCGCCAATGGCAGATTCAACGAGTTTCTTAGTCCTTATTTCGATTTTTCTGATTTTTTTTGATATTCTTTTTTCGAGAGTTTTATTCATGGCGTGGGAATTTTTGACAGAATCGTGGAAATTATCTGGTCCGTTGTTATGTTTTCGGCTTCAGCTTCGTATGTGATTATAATTCTGTGCCGCAATACATCCCTTGCGATTTCTTTAATATCATAATCCGAGACATAGCCTCTGCCTTCTATCAAAGCGAGCGCTTTCGCAGCTTTGATCAAGTATATCGAAGCTCTCGGCGAGGCTCCGTATGATATCAGTCCGGTCAGTTCGTCGAGTCTGTATTTTGAAGGCCATCTTGAAGCGGCTACTATTCTGACCGCGTATTCTTTAATTGAATTTTCCACATAGACGTTTTTTGTCAACTCCATGAGGCCGATCATTTTTTCAGCGTCTAAAACCGGTTCAATTTCTATTTCATTGGGTTTTGTCATCCTGTTGAGAATTTCAAGCTCTTCTTCCGGAGTCGGATAGTCTATAAGAATTTTCAGCATAAATCTGTCGACCTGAGCTTCGGGGAGCGGATAAGTCCCTTCCTGTTCGATTGGATTCTGGGTAGCAAGCACAAGGAAAGGTTTGGGGAGAGGATAAGTCGTCTCGCCTATTGTCACTTGTCTTTCCTGCATGGCTTCGAGGAGCGCGCTCTGCACTTTTGCCGGAGCCCTGTTGATTTCGTCTGCGAGTATTATTTGGGCGAAAACAGGTCCTTTTTTTGTCGAAAAGGTTCCTTCTCTGGGGTTGTAAACCAGCGTGCCTATAATGTCCGCGGGAAGAAGATCAGGTGTAAACTGAATCCTGTGGAAAAGAGCTCTCAGGGATTGAGCCAAAGTTGATACGGTCAGGGTCTTTGCAAGTCCGGGAACTCCTTCTATTAAGATATGTCCGTCGGCGAGAAGACACACAAGTATCCTGTTTATCATTTTTTCCTGCCCGACAATCCTTTTCTTTATTGAAAATACTATCGCGTCTATTAACGGGCGGTTCTGTTTGATTTGATCTGAAACTGTTTTTATTTCGCTCATGATAGGCTTATCTCCTTTGAAATATTAATTGGCATCGGATATACCCGTATATTATAATTACCTTCCGGAATAAATCAATATTCCGGATATTTAATTTTTGTTATGACAACTGTAAACTATATTCGCGTTCACAAAAAGGGGTGTATCTTTGAGAAAAAAACTACATTCTTCATCCGGTTTTGATGAAGGAAGTTTTTTTAGCAGATTTCCGATTAAAATACTGCTCCCGTTTCTTTTGATGATTGTAATTTTTGTCTTCTCGGTTTTCATGGTCGATCTCATCCCTCGGGATTTGTTTACTCTCTTGAGAATTTCAGTGAAAGCTTTGTTTATCATGACGGCAATGTGTGTTTTCTCGTTTATTTTGTTTGGGATCAAAAAACCATTAATGCATAAAATGATCGTGCTGGCTTCCGCCGCTTCAATTTTTGCTTACTTACTTTACAAATACCTCAGATGAATATTGCCTTAATATTATTTTTCTTATTTTCTTTTCAGAATTTTGCCAGAGGCGACGGTATAAAAGTAATTCTCGTAGCGGAGACGGGAGAAGAGAGAGAAAATATTTACACGATACAGAACGACGGAACTATTTTGCTTCCCGTGATAGGCAGGATAAGAATAGAGGGCATGACAATTGAAGAGGCTCAGGAAGAGATATCCTCGAAGCTGAAGGAAATTTACAGGGATCCCACGGTTTTTATCATTCCGGTCTGGAAAGTGACGATTCTCGGTGAAGTAAAATCTCCGGGAGTTTACAGTGTCGAAGGCTCCGTCACCGCCTCAAGGCTTCTGGCTCTTTCAGGAGGCCCCGCTCAGAGAGCCGACCTCATCCGGTCAACGCTATACAGGGACGGTCAGGAATCTTCTCTGAACTTGAAAAGATGCATTTCCCTGACTGGGACCCAAGAAGACATCGAACTCAAATCCGGAGACGTAATTTATGTTCCCAAAGTATGGTGGCCCTCATGGACGGAATGGGGGACAATTATGACCACGATGACTTTTCTTATCACCCTTTATAAAATTTCACAATGATATGACGGCAGAAAACACTAACGGGACAGCCGATAACGGCGGCGAAGGTATAAACCTTTTTGATAACTCTGTGGTGAAAGCCGCCGTCAGGTTCAGATGGCTGATATTCGTTATTTTCATAGTATCCATACTCGTCTCGCTCAACACCGCGACTAAGTCGGTCGATATATACAGCGCTACGGCTACTCTGAGGATAGACTATGAAATGTCCATAGCCACCCAGAATATAGGACTTTGGGGCAGCGTTTTTCCCGGTTATTCTTATCATGTCAACCCCATCAGCGACAGGATAGCTCTGTTGAGTTCGAGAGTAGTAGCCGAAGGCGTCGTCAGAAAGCTGAACAGAAATTTTACCTATAGTCTCATGGGATTTGAAAAGCCGAAAGAAGTAAAAATTGAAATTTTCAGGATGTCGGAGATACTCGAAACAGACTCTTTTTCAATAAGAATAGACAGAGACGGAAGAGCAGAGATAGATTTTCTCTCATCGGCAGGAACGAGAATATCCGAATCCTTTGGCATAGGAGACACGCTGGATATCGGGCTTGCGTCTTTCTCTTTGAATGCGGTAAAAGGCGACACGGGGACAGTTTACGTAAGAATAATGCCTGTCAACTTTATGGCGGATATAGTAAGAAGTATGGTCAACATATCGAATTTAGAAGAAACAAATATTCTTCTCGTCACCGTCAGACATTACGACCCTGAAGAAGCGAGGCTTGTCGCGAACGCTTTCGCAAAAACCATGGTCGAGTTTGACGTCCAGAGAGGGAGACAGACGGCTAAGAATGTCAGAGAATTCATTGAAAGACAGCTTCTGATAACCAACAGCAGTCTTGAAGACGCCGAAAAAAATCTTAAAAAACTGCAGGAGGAATACGGCTGGCTTACAGCGCAGACTGAAAAAACAAGGGTGGAACAGCAGTTGTCGGAACTAATCAGGCTGAGAGTAAACACGATGATTGAGGTCAGCGTCCTCGAGCAGAAATTACACTCGCTTAGAATTCAGCTCGAAGGCGGTGGAGCGTTTGACATATACAGCAGTTCGCAGGCAATTCCCGAGCTGAGTTCCAACCCGACTCTGCGTTCGATTCAGGAGCAGATAAGCAGTTATGAGATTCAGAAATCTGAACTTCTCGGCAGATACACCGAAAATCATCCTTCTGTGAGGCGGCTGGATTCTGTCATAGAATACCTAAAAAAACAGATAGCCTCGCAGACTCAGGCTATGGTCGAGGAATACGGTTCGGGCCCCGTAGATCCCGTCTGGTCTTCACTGGTAAAAGACTACGTTATGACGGAAGTCGAATTAACGTCTTCAAGAGCGAGATATTCCGCCCTTGAGAAGACAGTTTATTCAGTTCAATCCGAGCTCGAAAGCCTGCCCAAAGAAATAGCCGAATTCGAGAAAGTTTACAGAATGGTGGAAGTTGAGAAACAGACATATACGCTTCTTCTTCAGAAGCTTCAGGAAGCCAAAATTTCCGAAGCCACCCAGGTCGGAAACATCTCCCTCATAGACAGTGCGATGACGCCGAGAAGACCTATGAGCTCCAAAAGAAAAAAAAACATAATCATTGCGGGTTTTGTCGGTGCTGTTCTCGGTTTTTCCATAGCTTTTCTCTTGGACAAACTCGACACGACCTTGCGAGATCCTGAGGAGGTCGAAGCCGCTCTCGGGATAAAACTTCTCGGAATTATCCCCGCGATTTCAGAAAGCGACACTAAAGAGAGCTCCAAATCCGACGGTTCTCAGTATTCCGAAGCTCTTTCGGTGAAAAATACACTTATAACGCATATTTCACCCAAGTCGCCTATTTCAGAAGCTTACAGAACAATCAGGACAAACATAGCATTCGGTTCTCTCGACAAAAAGACGAGATCATTGACTGTGGCAAGCGCTTTACCCAAAGAAGGCAAATCAACAACCGCTTCGAATATAGCAGTAGCTTTCGCCCAGCAGAACATTAAGACAGTTCTGATAGACACGGATCTGAGAAAACCTGTCCTCCACAATGTTTTTTCAATAGAGAGGACACCCGGTCTGATTGAATATCTTTTCGGAATGAACAGCCTCGAAGATGTCCTCAAGAAAACAGAAGTCGAAAATCTCTTTCTCATTCCGAGCGGCACTATACCTCCCAATCCTTCCGAAGTGATATCATCTGAAAAAATGGATTCTCTTATAAAAGATGCTCTCTCAGATTACGGATTTATGATTTTCGATTCGCCTCCGATCCTCGCAGTAACTGACGCCGCCGTCCTTTCAAAGAAAACGGATGGAACGGTTCTCGTCATACGCTCGGAAAAAACAGACAGAGACGCGGCGAAAACCGCTCTGAAAGCCCTGAAAAACATCGGCGCGGAAGTCCAAGGAGCGATATTCAACAACGTAGATATTTCAGGCAGATATGGCTACGGGTATTATTACAGATACTATTACCAATATCACTACGGGCAGGAATTCGATGAAAAGACCCTCAAGAGGACAGGTTTTAGGGATAAGCTTAAAAATTTCTTTTTATGAGGTTAAAGTTTTTTTGAGCTGGAACGGCAAAGTCACTTGTGATATATTGCAAAGATTGTCATGAATTGAATTGAAAGGAGAAAATATGAAAAAGGTGCTACTCGGAACATTAATGACCGCGGTTTTAATCTCTTCATTCGCTTGTGAGAGCAGCGGTTTGACCGCATTGAAAGTTTATCTTCAGCAAAAGAGAATTCCCGAAGCCATAAGAGAGGGCGAAGCCGCAATAGCCATGGAACCTAACAACCCTGAAGCTTATTACTGGACAGGCGTTGCTTACGTGGAAAAACAGGAATACTCGACTGCCTGCAGTTATCTTGAAAAAGCCATTGAAAGGGGAATGTCCCTTCAGGAGATTGAGAAAAGAGGCAGAGGCGAAGGAATAGACGCCTGGAATTTCTATCAGGTTTTTCTGGCGGGAGGCGTTCAGGCTCTCGGGGACAAAAATTATGAAGAAGCAGCATCATACATAGAAAAAAGTTCGGAGATGGAACCGGATTCCGCCACTCCCTATGCCATCCTCGGATCGATATTCAAAGAAACAGACCAATTCGACTTGATGATGAAAAACTACGAATTAGCCCTGGAACTCGATCCTGATAATTTTCCCGCTCTAAAAAATCTCGGCTTGTATTATCTCGCGGAAGCCAATGATTTTGACAACGCAATAAAAACTTTTAACGACGCCAAAGTTTTTCACGACACATCAGCCAGCCTGAACTACTATCTTGGGCTTGCATACATTCAAAACGCCAACAAACTCGGTTCTGAGGGAGATTACGAAGGAAGGCTGTCAAACATGGACCTCGCGGAAAAAGCTTTCGGGAAATCAGCCGAGCTGGATCCCTCTTCGAGGAAAAGCGAGATAGCCCTATACAGGGGAATATGCCTTGTGAACCTCGAGAATTATGAAGAGGCAATACCCGTCTTAAGATTGGCATTGGCTGGTCTTGACGACTCTGATCCGAACAAAGACAAACTCCTCTACAATCTCGGCCTTTCGCTTGACAAACTCGAAAGATACGAAGAAGCCATTGACGTGCTCACACAGGCAATAGAGCTCAAAGAAGAGGCGAGATATTACAATCTCAGGGCAGACTGCTACAACAATCTCGGCATGAAAGACAAAGCGCAGGAAGACCTGAGAAAGGCATTAGAACTCGGCAATTGATGTAAATGAAAAAAATAATTTATATTTTATCAATAACGGCTCTTCTGGCCGGTTGCGTGAGTTTCTCGGGGTATTGGGATAAAAGCGTAAAGCTCGTCAGGGAGAGAAAATTCTCAGAAGCGTATTCAGCTATGGAAAGCGAGATAGCGAAGAAACCTCGCGATGCCACGATTAGATTCAGATATTCACTCATCCTGCACGCCGGAGGAAGGTTTACAGAGGCGGCCGCTCAGAGCGACACTTCGCTCATTTTCGGAATGAAAGAACCCGACGCTTTTAAGGAGGCTGAAAAATTTGGAGTTTCCTTCGGAGATATTTATGCAGAAGCGGGACTTCAATACCTCGAAGAATCCCTTTATATTGAAGCCGCCGAATGTTTTGTGAAAGCGGCTTCTTTTTCCATCGAAATGCCTTATTTCTACAATCTCGCCGGATTCTCGATGCTCAAAGCAGACGACGAAACACAGGCGGCTTTATATTTCAGCAAAGCCCTCGAAATAGACAGCCTATATGAGGAGGCGAGATTGAATTATTCCCTTTCTCTTTTTAGAGCCGGCGATTATTCCCTGTTGTTCTCATTTTTGAAAAAATACAGAACGCTCAAACCTTCTGAATACTACATGCTGGGAACGTCTATGCTTATGTCTCTCGATTCTTTTTCGGTAATCGAAAACAAAGATGAAATCCAATCCTACTTAGATATGGCTCTCGAGGACACGTCTTCAATTGTAAAAGCCTCGGCTCTTTACAACAACGCGATGTTGGGCGTTATGTCGGGCGACAGAGATAGAGCGCTGAAATGTTTTTCCGAGGCGAGCGTTCTCGACAGCACGTCTTTCTCTCTCTATTACAACTACGGCGTTTTATTGATGGAAAGCGGCATGTATAGTCAGGCAAAAAATATTTTTACTATCGCGATTGCCATAGATCCTTATTTCGCAGATGCCTATACAAACAGAGCCATCTGCGGCGAGAAGCTTGGTGAGAGGGATAACGCAAAACTAGACTACATAAGGGGAATGGAATTAAGAAAAGAGCAATAGAATTTATAGGAATTACAGTTTTTTCAGTTCTTTTGGCATCCTGCGGATACAGAGCTTACTTTAATACTTTCTACAACGCGAAAAAATATTACAGCACTGCCCTAAAACTCCGACATGAAGCGGCTCTTGCCGGCAGGGACACGCTTTTTGTCGGAATTCAGGAACTCGATTCCGCCATAATCAAATGCGGGAAAATAGTGAAATACTATAATTCGAGTCCGTTTGTCGATGACGCTCTTTTCATGATGGGCGATGCATTTCTGCTCAAAGGCGAATATCAAATAGCGATAAGGAAATTTCAGGAGATTTCCCAGTATTTTCCTTCGAGCCCTTTCTACACGAGGTCGATTCTTAAAACTGGTGTGGCATACACTCTCAAGGGCGAATACGAGGAAGCGCTCGGATATTTCATAAAGGCTTACATGACCGGAGACGAACGAGTTGCCCCGGAAGCCCTCTACAATGAAATCAGAGTCTATGTTTTGTCCGGCGAATACAGCGTAGCTCTTACAAAAATATCGGAATTCAAGGCTAAATATCCGAAGAGTCCATTTTACATGAGAGTTCTGCTGGAAGAATCGGAAATATATTTTGAGAACGAAAACTGGCCCGAGCTGATGTCTATCCAGAATCAGATACATCAGGTCATCGATGTGAAGAATTTTTCACTTTACTACAGAACAAATTTCAGATTTGCTCAAGCTCTGAGGCATCTTGGAAGGCACGATGAGGCCATAGAAGTTCTTCAGTCTCTGAGATCGAGAATGGCGACAGGATCCAATGACGCCGAAGTTGCGATTGAAATTGCGAGGTGCCTGAGGGAAAAAGGAGAATATCAATCGGCTATTTCTCTCTGCGAAGAAGTCGTCAAAGTTTACGGAAGAACGAGAGAAGCTGCGAACGCTCTATATTGTTCCGCCGAAATATACGAAGAGGACCTTTTTGATCTTGTAAAGGCAAAAGAGCTTTACGATCAGGCGAGGTTGTCTAATCCTGACGAAACTACAGCCGCATTGGCAATGAAGAGATCTCTTTCCATAGATAAAATATTCACTTATGAATCGCAGTTGGACACTATGTCTGAATCCGGAAAAGACAAAATTCTCTTCCTTTTAGCAGAGCTCTACACTTTTGAACTGAAAAAGACTGATATGGGCGAACAGAAATTTTTAGAAATCATTGCGAATTATCCCGGATCCGAGTATTACCCGAAAGCTCTTCTTCTGTATGCGAACATACTCACTGAGAAAGGCTTTTACTCGCAGTCGGATTCGGTTTACAGAACTGTAATGGAACTTTTCCCTTCAACGGATTACTCTCAATACGCTTATCAAAAACTCGGTTATGCTGACACGAGCGAAACTCAAATCCAGGAATAGAGTTTCAGAGAAGATTTGGCATCTCGTCTTCGAATTGCCTTTTGAGCAGGAAATATATCCGGGGCAGTTTTTCATGATAAAGATAGATGAAGGCTTTGAATTCAAACATCCTTTCTCTGTTCACAGGTTTTCCGATGGAGTTGTTGAATTTCTCATAGAGAGCAGAGGTTATTTCAGCAGATCTCTTTCATATCTTAATGTAGGCGGGACAGCGCAACTCACCGGGCCTCTTGGAAATGGATTTAAGGCAAAAGAAGGGTCGTCGGTTCTGGCGGTCGGAGGCGGTATCGGATGCGCGCCTCTTGCGATGTTCGAGTGCCTGCATTATAAGGCAAGATATCTTGTGGGTTCTAAGGACGAAAAATCTTTTCCGGGTTTTGATTTACCCCCGGAAAAAACCCTCGTTGTCACGGAAAACGGGAAATACGGGAAAAAGGGATTGGTAACTGATTATTTTATAGAATTTATCGAAGAAGGCGAGAAGGTTTTCGCATGCGGGCCCGATCAAATGATTATAAAACTCGCCCAACAATGCAGGTCAAGAGGAACGGATGCTTATTTTTGCCTTGAAGCATACATGGCTTGCGGCATAGGAGCATGCGCGGGTTGTGTTTCTCCTCTTCTCAGAGAATACAAAAAAGTCTGTTCGGACGGTCCTGTTTTCAGCATAAGGGAAATAATTTGACCGAAGATTTTCTCTCTCTGCGCGGAACAAAATATTCTCCGCCAATTTTTTTGGCTTCAGGAACTGCAGGATCGGGTAAAGAGCTTCTCGGCTTCACAGACTTTTCATACGTGGGAGCTGTAATCACCAAAGCAGTGACTCCGAAACCAAGGGCTGGTAATCCACCGCCGAGAATAGCTCCGTCGTATTCAGGGCTCGTAAATTCCATAGGACTCGCAAACCCCGGTCTTGAGAGTTTTGTTTCTGAGGTTATCCCGGAAATAGAAGATATTCCGGCGAAAATAATTGTAAATGTCGCCGGAGAAGATGTTAAAGATTATAAAGAAGTGATCGAGGGACTAAATCCATTTGATCTTGTAACGGCATACGAAATAAACATAAGCTGTCCCAATGTCAAAAAAGGGGGAATTTCCTTCGGTAAAGACCCGATTTCTTCCAAAGTGCTCATCGAAAAGCTTAGAGAAGCGACTGAAAAACCTCTTATTCTGAAAATGACTCCTCACGGCGATGAGTATATTCAGATAGCGCAAATTGCACAGGACTCCGGTGTGGACGCTTTCTCTTTTGTAAATACTTTCCCTGCGGTTCTTTTCGACATCGAGAAAAGGACTTTCGCTCTCGGCAATAAAACGGGAGGATTGAGCGGCCCCGCAATAAAGCCGCTCGCTCTTCACGCCGTCCACCGTCTCAGGAGCGTGACAAGCCTTCCGATAATAGGAGGCGGAGGAATAACCGGCTATAAAGATGCGGTAGAGTTCTTTCTCGCAGGAGCGAATGCCATATCTCTTGGAACGGTTTTGTTTTCGGACACGGATTCTCCGAAAAAGATTTTTAACGGTCTTAAAAAATACATTTCAAGACATGGATTAAAATCCTTAAATGATATAAAATTAAAAAATGAAAAATAAAACAAGTTTACTCCAGATTTTCTTTTTACTCTCTTTATGCGGATGCGCGACAGTAATGTTCAATTCTGCAACAACGAGAGTCAAGCGAACCGGTGAGTCGCGCGGCACAGTTGAAACTGTCCGGAGTGACACTTCCTCTTCTCAGACCGATATTTCATCGCCTGACAATTCCCTGACGGGATACGGGACTTATTACGGAGAGGCTTTTCACGGTAAGAGAACGGCGAACGGCGAGACTTTCAATATGTATGCCCTTACAGCGGCTCATAGGACACTCCCTTTCGGAACACTGGTGAGAGTAGTCAACCTGGAAAATTCAAAAAGCGTCGTCGTCAGGATAAACGACAGGGGGCCTGTTGACGAGAGCATTATAATAGATCTCAGTTACGAAGCGGCCAGGAGGATAGATCTCCTTTCCAAAGGGATGGTCAGAATAGAGGTCCTTCGTTGATAGAATTCATATTTCCCCTTGATTTTGACGGAGCGGAAGAAGCTCTTCTGTGGGAAGAAAAACTGGAAGATGCAGCTGATGTATATAAGATAGGACTTCAGCTTTTCAGTCGTGAAGGTCCAGCTCTTGTGGCGGATATGGTCTCGAGAAAAAGATCCGTTTTTCTCGATTTGAAAATACACGATATCCCCAATACAGCCAAAAAAGCTGCACAGGCCGCCTCCTTTCTCGGAGTCAAATACCTGACGGCTCACGCTTCGGGCGGAGGTGAGATGATAAAAGCGGTTTCTGAAGCGCTCAGAGGGTCGATGACAAAACTTCTCGCGGTCACTGTCCTTACGAGTATTGACGAGACGTCTTTTAGAGAATGTTATTCCATGGAATCGAACATTGAAGATCACGTCTTAAAATTAGCCCAAGCGGCTGAGGAATCAGGAGCCGACGGAGTGGTATGCTCTGTCAGAGAAGCTTCTCTTATTAGAAAGAGCCTCGGTGATAGATTTCTGATAATCACGCCGGGAATAAGAATTTCTGACAAAAAAGACGATCAGAACAGGACATCAGGTCCTGAAGATGCGAAAAGGGCGAAAGTAAATGGAATTGTCATGGGCAGGCCCGTAGTTCAAAGCCCTGATCCTCGTGAATTTGTCTTGAAAATCAAGGAATACCTAAATGAAAACTGATATAGAAATAAAAAGCACGGAAGAACTGCTTTCGGAACTCGGCGTTATGAAAACGGGGCATTTTGTCCTGACTTCCGGAAGGCATTCTTCTTTTTATTTCGAAAAATTTAGAATTCTTGAAAGACCTGAAACAACGTCAGTTCTCTGCGCGAGAATGGCAGACATAATAAAGAAAAAAGCAGGCCCGAAAATCGACCTTGTCTGCGGACCGGCGACAGGCGGAATGATTCTCGCTTTTGAAGTCGCTAAAATACTGCGCCTCGGATGCGTCTATCTTGAAAAAAGCGAAAGCGGATTCTGTCTTTTAAGAGGAATGAGAATCCCCATTGGTGCGAAAACTCTTATTGTCGACGACGTTCTGACGACGGGAAAATCCTTAGATGCCGCCCATAAAGCGATCGTCGAAGCAGGAGGTTCTGTTGTCCTAAAAGCAGTCATGATAGACAGGAGAAAGGCTAAAGACAGCCTTGATGCCGTTCTGGCTCTTTACACAGCCCAAGGAGAAGATTACCTGCCTGACCAATGCCCGCTGTGCACAGCCGATGTCCCTCTCGTTGACCCCAAAACGGGCCGAGAGATTTTAAGGAGGTGACGATGTCCGGACATTCAAAATGGAGCACAATAAAAAGAAAAAAAGAAAAAATCGACGCCAAGAGAGGCAAGATATTCACTAAATTCATAAAGGAAATCACCCTGGCGGCAAGAGAAGGCGGCGGGGATATAAACGGAAATGCAAGACTCAGGACAGCCGTTAACGCTGCAAAGATGTCAAATATGCCTCAGGACAACATAGACCGCGCCATAAAAAAAGGCACCGGAGAAATGCCCGGGGTCGTTTACGAAGAGGTCATGTATGAGGGATATGGACCGGAAGGTGTTGCTGTCCTAGTCGAAACTGCGACCGACAACAAAAACAGGACAACGTCAGAACTCAAGCACATTTTCACAAAATTCGGAGGCAATCTCGGTTCTCCCAACAGCGTCGCTTGGATGTTTTCAAGAAAAGGCCTTATCGAAATAGATTCATCTTCTGTCGCAGAAGAGAAAGCCATGGAAGTCGCTCTTGACTCCGGAGCCGAAGATTTCCAGCCCTCGGAAAGCTCTTATCTTATATACACGTCGTTTGAAAGTTTCAACGCTGTTAGAGACAAGCTTGAAAAAGATTTTAAGATTTTGTCAGCGAAAGTCGCCTGGATTTCGGAAAATCTTGTAAAAGTCGCAAATCACGATAAAGCTTTGAAAGTAATAAAATTCATGGACAGCTTGGAAGATCAGGACGATGTTCAGAACGTCCACGCGAATTTCGACATACCCGATGATATTCTGGGAGCTTTGGAAAATCAGTGATCGTGATGGGAATAGACCCCGGTTTGACAGCGACCGGGTATGGGCTCGTTTCATCAGATGATGGCGTTCTGAGGCTTGTAAACTGTGGGTTGATAAGAACTGACAAAAACGAGACACTCGGCAACAGGCTGAATGAAATTCGCAGCGGACTCACTGAGGTGATAGAGAAATTTGATGTCCGTGAAGCCGCCTGCGAGACGATTTTTCTTTCAAAAAATTTCCGTTCTGCAATGCTGATGGCTCATGCACGAGGTATAGTTTTAGAACTTTTTTCAGAAAAAAAAATGGAAGTATTCGAATACAGCCCGAGAGAGATAAAAAAATCAGTCACCGGCAGCGGCGGAGCCGGAAAAGAGCAGGTCAAGTATATGGTCAAAAGCATACTTGGCGAGGTGGATGAAAAAGCCTTTGATGTCTTCGACGCTATCGCAGTGGCGCTTACTCACATAAACAAGAAGGGAATCTTTTTGTGATCGAGTTCTTAAAAGGTATTCTTGTCTCGAAAACACCTGCTTACGCGGTTTTGGAAATTTATGGAAAGGGATATAAAGTCCTGACGTCAGTCACGTCTTTTGAGAGCCTACCCAATGAAGGACAGGAAGCCATGCTGTGGACGAAACTCTGTTTTTCGGCTTCACAGGGCAGAGAAAACATCGAAATATACGGATTTTCATCGAAAAGAGAGAGGGAACTTTTTTCTCTTTTGACTACCGTCAAAGGCATAGGTCCCAAAATGGCTCTTTCTATGCTGTCGGCTTCAAATCCCGACAGGCTTAGAGAAGCCATAGGATCGGAAGAGCTCGGATTTCTCGAAGCGATGAAGGGTGTCGGTAAAAAAACAGCCTTGAGAATAGTAGTCGAATTAAAGGACAGGATCTCAGGCGGTAAAATCCTGAAATTCGCATCTTCCGTTTCAGAAGACGCGGTCAACGCTCTCGTGACCCTGGGTTATTCGAGAACCGCTTCTTACAAAGCGGTTTCATCGGTGGTCTCCGCAGAACCAGAAATTGATGTTGAAGAACTCATAAGAAAGAGTTTAGCCCGAATATGAAAGAGAACACAGATCCTAAAATTCAGGAAAGCGATAAAAAATCCGAACAGCTCATTAGGCCACAGTCTTTTGAAGAATTCCCCGGGCAGGAAGACACTAAAAAAAATCTGAAAGTCGCAATCAGCGCCGCGAATGGAAGAGATGAAGCCGTAGAACACACTCTCTTTGTCGGCCCTCCGGGACTCGGAAAGACGACTCTTGCTAACATAGTTGCTAAAGAAATGGGAGTAAAATTTTTTTCTACATCAGGTCCAGTCCTCGATAAAGCCGGAGATCTGGCAGGCATCCTGACTAATCTGTCATTCAGGGATGTCCTTTTCATTGACGAGATACACAGGCTGAACAAGATAGTCGAAGAATATCTGTATTCCGCCATGGAGGATTTCGCTCTCGACATCATAATAGATTCAGGCCCCGCGGCGAGGACGATAAAGATAAGGTTAAAACCTTTCACTCTTATAGGAGCGACTACGAGAACCGGCTTACTGACCCCGCCTCTTAGAGCGAGATTCGGAATGACTTACCGCCTCGACTACTACGATGTTAAAGAACTCGCTAATATTGTCCGGAGGTCTTCGGAAATTCTCCGCATAGGAATAGACAAAGACGCAGCTCTTGAAATAGCAAGAAGATCCCGCGGGACGCCTAGGGTCTCCAACAGGCTTTTGAGAAGAGTGAGAGACTGGACTCAGGTGAGTAAAGAGACGAACATAACTCTTGAAAGAACAAAACAGGCTCTGGACAATCACGGTATTGATTCTTTGGGTCTTGAAAAAATTGACAGAGAGATTATCGAGACTATAGTCAAGAAATTCGAAGGCGGTCCTGTCGGCCTTTCGACTCTCGCACTCGCTCTCGGCGAAAGCGAAGACACTGTCGAGGAGGTCTATGAACCGTTTTTGATAAAGAAGGGCATGATAAAAAGAACTCCAAGAGGCAGAATGGCAACCTCAATTGCTTATTCTTACGTGGGGATAAAAAAACCTGATAGGGAAGACGGCCTTTTCGATGAAGGATGAAATGATAGTCTTGGCAAGATTCCCCGGCAGAATGACGGCATACAGGCTGATGAACGCACTGAGCGCTGAAATGATTGTATCCTCCGTGGAAAACCCTCAAAAAGAAGGTGACTCATACTCGGTTGTCGTCGAAAAGAAAAATAAAATTAAAGCGAAAAAAGCGCTTAGAAAATTCATGTCAAGTGGCCGGATATAAAAGCGAAGACTTTGACTACGAACTTCCCCTGGAAAAAATAGCACAGTATCCCCTCGTCAAGAGAGACGATTCGAAAATGCTCGTCATGTCGAGGACAGACGCAAAAATTTCACTCGACAGATGCGTATCGGAACTGCCTTCTTTCCTCGCCAAAGGCGACATTCTTGTCATGAACAGCACAAAAGTCGTAGCGGCTAGGCTTTTGGGCAGAAAAAAAACGACAGGCGGTGCTGTTGAAATTTTTTTGACAGAAAAAACCTTGAGTGAAAACGCCTTCAAAGCTCTTGTAAAACCTTCAAAAAGAGTAAGGGAGGGAGACGTAATAATACTCAATGATTCGAAAGAAGAGTTGTCCATTGAAATCAGGGAAGAAGGAGCGTTTCGGACGGTAAAATTTCTTAACCGGAGGCGGATTACATGGGAAGATGTTGACAAAATCGGAAGCACCCCGCTCCCTCCTTACATAAAAAGAAAGGCAGATGAAAAAGACAGAGAAAGGTATCAGACGATATATGCGGGAGTCCCAGGAGCTGTAGCCGCGCCGACAGCAGGACTCCACATCACGGAGCGGATTATTGAGGAAATTGAGAAAAAAGGAGTTCAGATCGCCTATCTCCTTCTCCATGTCGGTCCTGGAACTTTTTCAAGTCTTTCAGATGATGTAGATAAACACAGAATGCACGCCGAATACTACGAGCTTAAAGATGAGACAGCTGAAAAAATCAACTCAGCGCGAAAGAGAGGCGGAAGAGTATTTGCGGTGGGGACTACCACGGTCAGAGCTCTTGAGACATGCGCCTCAAAAGAGGGGTTTTTAAATCCTTCGAGCGGCTGGACGGAAATTTTCATCCGGCCTCCTTACGAGTTCAAAGCAGTGGAAGGCCTTCTCACAAATTTTCACCTCCCGAAAACTTCTCTTTTGTGCATGGTTTCGGCTTTTGCAGGCAGGGAAAATATTCTGCGCTCCTACAGGAAAGCGTTGGACATCGGCTATCGGTTCGCTTCCTACGGCGACGCAATGCTCATTCTGCCTTAACCCGTTGGATATGATATGTCTTGACAAAAAAATTAAATAGGATAAAATTTTAGCCTGCACTGCTCGGTAGCTCAATTGGCAGAGCGGGTGGCTGTTAACCACTAGGTCGTGGGTTCGAGTCCCACCCGAGCAGCTTTTTTTACCACGAAGCTAAACCTAAATTCAAGTTTCTTTCTTATTCTTTTCTTAAAATTCAATACGAAAAACATTTGAACCAGAGCAAATCATAAATGATTTACTCTTACACGAAGTATAAAATTTGAGGATCAAATTTTATAGAGAATAATTTCTTTTATCTTCAATTCGTGTAGGAGGATTGCTTACAATCCTCCCTTCGTGCAGGTGGGAAGCGATGCTTCCCACCCTTCGATAAAAAATATGTATTCATATTTTTTTGTGGTTGATATTTCTCTTATGTTTTTAACAATAAAACAAATACAATTTCTACCACGAAGCATTAAATTTAAGGGACAAATTTTATAAAGAATTCGCTTTTTATTCCCTCCCCTTCGCGTC
>JAFGIG010000119.1 GCA_016929715.1 Caldifarciminota bacterium | reverse complement strand
GAATCCATGACCGGCATCGAGAACGCAGTCAAAGCCGGCGATATCTCAAGTTTCATCAAGGAAAAAGAAGCAAGAGACAGAGAATATCAGGACAAGATGAACGGCGCTCTCATTCACGTTATAGAAAACGGATACCAGGAATTTTCAAAGTCCACTGAAGAACAAGTCTCTCAGCTCAGTGAACAGCTGAATAGATTATCACAGACAATCAGCGACAACGGAACATCTCTCGGAGAGGTCCTCAAAGAAAGCAATGTGTCTTTGGTGGAAAAGTATTCACAGGAAATTTCGGATGGATTCGCGAAGCTTATGCAGAATCTTATTCCGGTTTCAAAAATGTCCGCTTCAGGCATCATGGAAATAAGAGATGAGATAAAAGGGAATCTCCTGGCATTTTTCACTGAAAAAGAGAAAAAAGACAGACATTTCCTCAAAGAAGCCATCGCCAGATGGATAGAGGCATACGGAATAGAACAAAAATCTCTTTTCGAAATAATATCCGCCATAAATTTAAATCTTGAAAAAATAACAAAATCCCTGACCCATATCAGTGAAGAAGCAAACCAAGCAAAATTGACTGATTTTCTGCAAAGTTTCGCGAAAAACTTTTCGGCAGTGGAGGGTAAAAAAATTCAGATGCTCGTCGACTTCCGGAACATAGTCTCGTCAAAAATACTCCCTCATATACACAATATTTCTGCGATAGCCGAACTTCAGAAAAACGCCACTGAAGCATCCATTAAACTGGCTTCCGAAGTTACCCGCCAAAACGAAGGGGTAGCTCTTTCCAACCAAGAAATGACAAAAATGATAGGCAATGCTTCCGGCAGCATAAACAAAGCTTTTAATGCAATAGAAAAACTCGCCGCCGCACAAAATCAGAGCATAGAAAAACTCGACGCTTTGTCCGACAAGCTGGACGAAATTCTAAAAAAGCAAATTGTTGTCTTCGAAAATGAACAGAAAAATTTCACGCTTCTGGAAAAAGAATCTAAAAAATCAAAAGCGATGATACACAACGATCGAGGAGTCGGTTTCTATCACACTAAACAATATCAGTCAGCCGCCAAAGAATTCTCAACAGCTATTGAACTGTTTCCTGAAATATACGAACCTTATCTTAATTTAGGCGTGGTCTTTTCAGAAATAGGCGAAAAGGAAAAATCCAAGAAATATTTTTCCAAAGTTATCCAAATGAACCCTGACGCGGTTGAAGCTTATATCAATCTCGGTATGCTTTATGTCTTTGACGATAAGTTCGATCAGGCGGAAACTTTTTTGAAAGAATCCATCAAAGTCTCTCCGTCCTATGCGAGATCATATTCGGCGTTAGGTGAAGTTTATTTCAGGACAAAAAACTACAAGTTAGCCGAAGAAGCATGGAAAAAAGCTCTCGAAATCAATCCTATGGACGAAGAAGCCTCTTTAGGGCTCAAACAGCTGAGAGGAGGAGACCTTGCCGAGTAATATTTACACCAGGCTTTCTTCAATTCTCAAAGACAAACAGAGAAAATCTTTCTTTTTCAAGTATTTTCAAGTTGAAACCGAAAAAGCTTTCACCTATAAAATCGAATCCGAAGCAGAAGGCATTATGCCTGAAATTCATCACGAGTCGAAAGACGCCGAATTCATGACTGTCCCCCTTGATGAAATAGTAAAAAAAATGCAACATGAAACAAAAGAGGAAGAACAGCAGGGTTCCGACATATTCGGAACATTCGGCGCCGGCATCCGCGAAATAAATTTCGAGGACGGCCAGACTTAAAAAGACAAGCTTTCTAATGATCAAAACAGTCTGGAAATCCATGGAACTTAAGACAAAAAACGAAATTCAAAAAATGAAAATTGCCGGAGAAGTTCTCGCGAAAATTCTCACGGAAATTTCGGAAAAATGCGTAGCTGGCATCACTACAGAGTCCATAGACAAACTTGCTTTCAGCCTTTGCAAAAAGCACAATTGCCAACCGACTTTTTTCGGTTACAGAAACTTTCCAAGTGCTCTTTGCGTCTCTGTGAATGACGAGATAATTCACGGAGTCCCCGGCAAAAAAATTCTTAATCCGGGAGACATTGTCGGCTTGGACATGGGAGTAACTCTCGACGGCTGGACTGTCGACTCTGCAGTCACCGTAATGATACCTCCCGCCGGCAGTTTACAGGAAAAACTCATAGCTACTTCTAAAAGAGCTCTTTACGCGGGTATAAGAGCCTCTAAAACCGGCAACAGGCTCTTCGACATAAGTTCGGCTATTCAGAATGTCATCGAGTCAAACGGTTTTTCCGCCGTGAGAGAATTTGTCGGCCACGGTGTAGGCAGGCATCTTCATGAAGAACCCAGTATTCCGAATTTTGTCCCGGAAAACAAATCCGGATTCAGAAACGTGAAAATTCTTCCGGGTATGACCTTCGCTCTTGAACCAATGGTAAACGAAAAGTCATTCGGAGTTTCGGTTGACAAAGACGGCTGGACTGTCAGGACTTCAGACGGCGGTTTATCCGCGCATTTCGAGCATACTGTTGCCGTTATGAAAGATGAATTATTAGTATTGACCAAACGAAGTGACGAAGAAATAGAAGATAAGATAAAATTTTAAGGAGAAAAAAAATGCCGCTGGATTCACATCAATTCATAAATTTTCCTCCTGCATGGATTATGATGGACGAAAATGAGAGAAAGGAATCTTTCGCTCTCGCCGAAGAATATATGAGTTTTCTCGACGGAGCCAAAACCGAAAGAGAAGCTGTGGATTGGATTAAAAAGAGAATAACCCTCAAAGACTATTTGGTCCAGGAATTCGCAGGAAAGTCAATTGCGGTCTCGAGACTCGGGGAAATGCCTCCTGAAAACGGCATTAACATTATCGCCGCCCACATTGACTCTCCTAGACTCGATCTCAAACCGAACCCTTTATACGAAGATACCGGAATTGCCTACCTAAAAACGCATTATTACGGCGGTATAAAAAAATATCAATGGGTCTGCAGGCCTCTTGCTCTCCATTGCTTTGTGATAGACTCAAAAGGCGAAAAAAAGAATATTGTCATCGGAGAAAAAAAAGGCGATCCTGTATTCACCATAAATGACCTTCTCCCGCATCTTTCCCATAAACTCCAGGACGATAAAAAAGCCCCTGAAGTCATACAAGGGGAAAAACTGAATATAATAGCTTCTTCTCTTCCGGTTTTGGATTCTTCAGAGGTGCCGGAAAAAGAAAGAGTAAAAAAAGCAGTGACAAAACATTTATTTGACAGCTATGGGATTTCACTCGAAGATCTGCTCTGCGCGGAATGTGAAGCAGTCCCCGCAGGCAATTGTCAAGACGTCGGTTTCGACAGATCAATGATTGGAGGATACGGACAGGACGACAGGATTTCAGCATTCAGCGCTTTTAAGTCTTTTGTTGGTGATGAAAGACCGAGGAAAACATCTCTGCTTTTATGGCTTGACAAGGAAGAAACGGGTTCGAGCGGAGACACCGGGGCGGATTCTTCAATAATCGAAGATGCCGTCCTTGGAACACTCAAGCAATGGGGAAAATCAGCTTCCTATTCAATGATAAGGGAAACCATGAGAAAGAGTTTCTGCATTTCGGCAGATGTCGCCTG
>JAFGIG010000118.1 GCA_016929715.1 Caldifarciminota bacterium | reverse complement strand
TCGACAAGTCCCGGCACAGACGGAAAAATAATTTTCGGCTGGGCGGGAGGCTCTCCGACAGACGGGTGGGGAGTTGTTATAAAAACCCTAAACGGCGGGGAAGCCTGGACGAGGTCAGGTTCGCAAAATTCGATACCTCCTGTTTTCATAAACGGAATAGAAGCTCTCGATTTTTCAACAGTTTGGGTAGTCGGAGACGAGTGGGAAGGGGATGGTTTGATATTGAGGACCGATAACGGAGGCATGACATGGGAGAGGAAAGGAAAGGGACAGGCTTTTTTGAATGTCGGCGTCGGCAATATTTTTTCTCTCGATAAAAACAGGGCATGGGCTTGCGGAGACAGCGGCACAATATTTTTTACCTCTGACGGCGGAAACACTTGGACCCAGAAAAACGATTCACAGGGGAGGGATTATCTTCTCGGCGGAATCAAAGCCTTCAACGATGAAGTTGCGTGGGCTGTAGGTGGAACCGCGATAGGTAAAAACGAAGGCGTGATACTGAGGACGACCGACGGAGGAGTGACCTGGCAGAGTCAGGGAAGAGGGACTGAGATTGACAGTCACTATCTTATATCAATATCAGCCCCTGACACATCCTGCGCCTGGGCAGTAGGCAACGGTTACATTGTAATGAGAACGACAGATGGGGGACAGACATGGGCAAATGTCTCGCCTTTTCCGGCTCCGTCGGGGAATGACGCCAACGGAGTAGTGGCTTTCGACAAGGACAATGCCTGGGTCGTAATGGACTACAACAATGTGTTTAAGACAAATGACGGCGGACAGTCATGGGACCAGCAGACTGTTCCAGTGTCAGATCAGTTCATAACGAGAATTTCGGCGCTAAACAGTAATATTGCCTGGGCGGTCGGTTCACAGAGCAACTCGCCTTTTAACCATGGAGCTATTCTGCACACAACAGACGGCGGGAATACATGGACTGAGCAGACAAATCCCGCCGGATGTAATCTCTACTGCGTTTCGTTTCCAGGGGAAATCCGCTGACTGAAAAAAATATTTTCGGTTTATGCAGATTCAAATTCGTCTGGAGGACATACCAAAAGAGGGTTCTCGATGAACTTCAAGAACATCTTGAGGACGACAGCCTTCATGTAGTTGCCGCGCCGGGCTCCGGGAAAACGGTTCTCGGAATCGAGACAGTCATAAGACTCGGAAAACCGGCACTTATCCTCTCTCCGACACTGACAATAAGAGACCAATGGACTGAAAGGTTCAAAGAACTTTTTCTTAAAAACCCTGGAGAGGCAGACGGCATTGTCTCAAAAGACCTGTTTGTCCCAAAACCTCTGACTTCAGTGACATACCAATCCCTGCATTCTTTCGTCGGAGAGAACAAAGGTAAAAAATATTCGGAGAAATATTTTGAAGTCCTCGTCCTCGACGAAGCGCATCATCTCAGGACATCATGGTGGAAGAGCCTTGTCTATTTCAAGGAAAAAATGGGAAAATGCAGGATAATAGCTCTGACGGCGACGCCTCCATACGATGTCACCTTTTCCGAATGGGAGAGATACACGGGGCTCTGCGGACCTATTGACTCGGAGATATCCGTTCCTGAACTCGTCAAAACAGGAGATCTTTGTTTTCACAGGGATTATATTTTTCTGTCAAAACCTGACAAAAATCAGATTAAAACTCTTTTTGAACAAAGAAAAAAAATCAGGGAATTTATTGAAAAAATTCAAAGAGATGAAAAATTCGCGGGACTTGTCGCGTCTCATCCCTGGATCGCCGATTTTGAAAAAAACATGCCGGAATCTTTAAGCGCTCCCGTCCATCTGACTTCAATGCTCGCGTTTCTCGAAAAACACAGAACTCTCTGTCCTTATTCTTGTATAAACACTAAATCCGAGGCGAAAATACTGACAGGGGGAAAAAACTCCCTTCCCGGTTTCGACATATACTGGTTGGAAAATCTTCTAAATTTCGTATTTTTCTGTGATCCCAGAGATCATTTTCTTATATCAGAAGATGTTGTTGAGCTGAAAAAGGAACTCGAAAGAGAAGGGGCAATTGAAAAGAGAAAAATTTTTCTCGCCAACAATCCGAATATAAAAAAAATGCTTGTCAAAAACCCGGGGAAACTCTCAAGCATAGCAGAAATTGTTCAGAGGGAATCAGCCGGACTCGGCGACAAGCTGAGAATGGTGGTTTTGACAGATTTCATCTGTCCTACATATCTTCCGAAATCAAAACAGGATTTGCCTGAACTCTTGAAAATAGGTGTAGTTCCTATTTTCGAAATTCTCAGGAGAAAAGGAGAAATTGGACTGAAGGCAGGAATATTGTGCGGGAAAATAGTCATTGTGCCTAAAACAGCCGCTTCGGCTCTTGTCAGCCGCCTTGAGGAGGCGGGAGATAAAGACGCCGGATCGAAAATCAAGCTCCTTAAATTCGACGACAGATTTGTCGAACTCAAGCTCGATGGAAAAGTTAAAGAATTAGCGGTCAGAGCCGTAACCTGTATTTTTACAGACGGATATCTGAACATACTTGTCGGGACAAAGTCTCTTCTCGGAGAGGGATGGGACGCCCCTTGCATAAACTCTCTTGTCCTCGCAAGTTATGTCGGCTCATACATGATGTCGAACCAGATGAGGGGCAGGGCGATAAGAATATTTAGGGAAAGCCCCGGAAAGACTGCCAATATCTGGCATTTGGCTTGTGTTGACCCGACAGCCGAGGATTTCGGAGAGGACTATACGACTCTCGAAAGGCGTTTTCTGTCTTTTACAGGTGTCGCTCTCGACAGTCCTTTGATAAGAAACGGCATAAGGAGAATGGCTTTGGATAGCTTTGACATCTCAAAGGAAGGGCTCGATGAATACAATGCCTTCAGCCTCAAAAAAGCTATGGACAGAAAAAGCCTTGAAAGGGACTGGATGGAAGCCCTCGAAAGAGGAAGCGGCATAGAGGAAGGCTTGTCCCTTAAAAAAGACAGCATAAAGGTCCTGAGCCCAAAAACATTTATACTCGCAGACACTATTAAGGCTCTGCTTTTTCAGGGGCTTGGAATAGGGGCTTTTGTCTTTTTTAATATAATCAGAAATTTGTCTTTTTCAGGAAAG
>JAFGIG010000117.1 GCA_016929715.1 Caldifarciminota bacterium | reverse complement strand
GTAGAGGCTGTTAAAGAGTCAGTGACATACGCGGTGTCTCTGGACTCGACGGATAAAAACGCACTCATTTCAGTATCTCTGAACGATGTCGACGTTGCCGTGGTCTGTATTGGAGACGATGTAGAGGCGAACCTTCTGACTACTCTCCTTCTGAAAAAAATAGGGGTAAAAAAAATATGGTCAAGAGCGATAAATCCGCTTCAAGAAGAAATATTAAAAGCTCTTGATGTGGACGAGACAATAAGCCTTGAAGAACAGATGGGGAAATCCATAGCTAGAAGCCTTATCTCAAGCGATGTCTCAAGAAGGATTCCACTTTCAGAAGGACACAGTATTGCAGAGGTGAAAATCCCCGAATCTTTCGTAGGTATGACACTGAGACAGCTTGAACCGAGAAAGGAGTTCAAAGTCAATATAATAGGGATAAAATCATTTATCCTCGGTGTGGATTCTTCGGGAGAGAGGGTTTACAGGGAAGTTTTCGACGATATTCCTTCTCCAGACCAGCCGCTGAGTGAAGAAAATATACTTTTAGTGGCGGGTTCTGACAAAAACATAGAGAAGTTCGCGAAGGGAAAATAGATTGAAACAGGAAAAGCACGATATTGGCTCGCTTCACATTTCTCTCACTGTTGTAATCTTCGCCGTTTTTATTTTGGGAGTCGCCGGATTGACGGCATCTTTCGCTGCCGAAAATGTTTTCATTCCTTTGTGGCTGTTTATCATCTGCATTTCGATATGGACGATTCTTAATATGTATCTTTTTCTGAGGCTATGTTTTGCAAAAAAAAGAATGGAGTCATTTCTTGAACTTCTTTTAAGAGGAGATTTCAAAGCAGGCATGGGCGGTGGAAAATGGATAAAAGATGAAATTACAGAAATTGCCGAAATGTCAAATAAAGTCGGCGAAAGCCTCTTTCGATTCGAAAAACTTCGGGCCGAAAGGGTCGCTCTGAGTCATGCAGTTCTTGAAATCATATTCAACAGAATTTCAGAGCCGGCAATATTGATAGACATCGAAGAAAAAACATTGAAGTTTAATCCTGCCCTTCAATCTCTCTATGGCGTGTTTATGAATAAAATTACTTTTTCAGCTGTTGAAAATCAGAGCTTAAACACGAAATTCAACAGGCATCTTACACTGTCTTTGGTGAGAGATAAAATTGAAAAAAAATTCGAAGCAGTTCTTCAGCTTCCCGGAATGGGTAAATCCCTGAAATTAAATTTCCATATTTTTCCCGTCAAAGGAAATGACGAGAATGTGAAATACGCTTTGATGTTCGTCAGAAGAGTAGAAATGAATAATGGGCAGGGAACGGTGTATGAATAATATTAGTCAACCGGATCAGTAAAAGAGATAACCCACTGCTAAAAGAGCCGTAAATGCGCTCGTGTTTTCTTGAAAGCCTGATCCGGATTCCCGAGAGCCGAAACCCAGCGAAGCGGATCCTGAAACGCTCCAGTGTTCTGCAAATTCATACCCTGCGCCGAATGAAATAGTAGTGCCTCAGAAAAAATATAACTGTTTGGAAGGTTTTATATGGATAGAAATTATAGGGATTTTCTCAAAGATACTGTCCGAAAGAAGACTGATTTTTCAAAGACAGCCCAGAGCAGAGGCATTGCCCCTCCCCCCGTAGAAAAACCGTCGCCGCCTGGGGCAAAGAAGATAGAGCTGATCTCTCCAGGAAAATGGCAAAACATCCGCAATATCAGCATCGAGAAAGCGATAGCCCTGAGAAAATCGCACAGGTCTTTCACAAAAGACTCCATGAAGCTCGATGAAATTTCTTTTCTTCTGTGGGCTACGCAGGGAGTGAGAAAAAAAGAATCTGAAAGAATTTGTTTCAGGACAGTTCCGTCTGCCGGCTGTCGGCATGCATTTGAGACATATCTTGCCGTGTTCAGGGTCGACAATTTAGAAAAAGCTATCTACCGGTATCTTCCCCTCAGCCATGAACTCCTTTTTGTCCGAAATCCCGAAAACCTCGAAAAAGAAGTGGCAATTTCAACTCTAGGACAGAATTTTTGCAGTGAGGGAGCTGCTGTTTTTTACTGGACAGCACTGCCTGAGAGGATGGAGTGGAGGTATTCCTCGGCATCATACAAAGTTATTGCCCTCGACGCCGGGCATGTATGTCAGAATCTTTATCTTGCTTGTTCGGCAATAAACGCAGGAACATGCGCAATCGCCGCCTACGATCAGGAGCGCGCTGACGAAATGCTCGATCTGAACGGCCTCGATGAGTTTGTTATTTATATAGCGCCCGTGGGGAAAATAGAGCCGACTCTTCTTTGAGGAAGATAAAGGATCTATGTCATTTTTTAGTTGTGAAAGGTTAATAAAATTGATATTATAATAATGATTATCATTATTATAATACGAGTTGAGTTTTGATAAAGGAGGGAGTCTATGGCAGAAGAGGAAAAAATTGGCTGTGCGAGGCCGACGGGCGGACCGGTAGGTGAACCGCCGCAGGAAGAGGAAAAAGAACCCAAAATTTCAGAAAAGGAGAAGAAGACAATGATAATGGTCGGAAAAAAAGCTCCTGATTTTTCCGCTCCCGCGTATAACAAGGGCAAATTTACATCATCTAAACTATCCGATTATCTCGGCAAATGGGTTGTCCTTTGTTTTTATCCGGGCGACTTCACTTTTGTTTGAGCCACCGAAGTTTCTGCGGTCGCAGAAAAATATCCTGAATTTCAGAAATTAGGCGTTGAAGTTCTCTCAATGAGTGTCGACAGTGTTTTCGTTCACAAAATGTGGAACGACAACGAACTCTCTAAAATGGTCAAAGGTGGAGTCCCGTTTCCGATGCTCTCGGATGCCGGAGGAAAAGTGGGAACTGTCTATGGTATATATGATCAGGACGCCGGTGTAGAGACAAGAGGAAGATTTTTGATTGACCCGGACGGAATTGTCCAGGGGTTCGAAGTTTTGACGCCGCCCGTAGGCAGAAACGTGGGGGAGACTTTGCGTCAGGTTCAAGCGTTTCAGCTCGTCAGAAACAGTAAAGGGTCGGAGGCGGCTCCATCGGGTTGGAAACCCGGCAAGATGACGTTAAAACCCGGTCCGGAACTTGTTGGAAAAGTCTGGGAGGTCTGGAAGACAGAAATGGCATTTGACTGAGAATCTCCTTGCCGACAGGACGGCTGAACCATGATATGATGCGGTAGAATTTTTTAAGGAATAAATTATGTTTGCCGTCCTGTTTTTTATAGGTTTTACCGGCGGTTTTATGTCGGGATTGCTGGGGTTGGGTGGAGCTGTGGTTTTAAT
>JAFGIG010000116.1 GCA_016929715.1 Caldifarciminota bacterium | reverse complement strand
GGTTGGGATGACCATATGGATTTTTTCTACCCGCGCTTATCACAGTCAGGTCGGGATCAATCAAAGAGATAGTGTTAAAGGGGTTGGCTTTCAAGTCACCATGATGAGACAGAAGAAGAATAACTCTGCGGAAATTATGAAATCCTTCGTCGTGGAAAAGAACCGCATCTCCGGGAAAAACAAGTAGACAGTTTTCGAAAACAGCCGTCATGAATATAGAATATCTGTTCTGATCAACCGAATGCTCGGGTTTTTCGTTTTTTTGCGGTAAGTGAACAACAAATGTAAAATTGCCGGCGTAAATGGAATCTCCCCGTGAAAGTTCTTGCAAACTTTCTCCGGCAAGTGACATAAATACTGAAAGGGAATCTTTGTTTTTTAAGACACCGTTGAAAAAAATTTTCCCCGGTTTGAGACGTCTTATTATTTCCGTCATGCCTCCTATATGGTCCATATCCTGATGAGTCGCGACAGCCGCTTCAATAGAGCCTCCGAGCTCTATTTCAGCGTAATGGGTTATTAAATCTCCTGTTCTTTCGTTTCTTCCCGCGTCAATCAATAAATCAGCCCCTCCGGCTGAATGCAGAAGGCATGCGTTTCCCTGACCTACATCGAAAAACAAGACATAGGATTTTTCAAAACAGGTTCTGCCCATAAAAAACAAAAGGAAAAACACCGACGCTGAAAGGAAGCTTAAACTCAAAAATCTTCTTTTGACTAAAGCGATTTTCAAAAAGACGAGGGTTGCAACGAAAACCACTGATTCTGCGGGAGTGAAAGCTCTCGTGAAAATAAATGGAGAAACAGAAGAAAAAGTTTTCGCTATGAGGATTATAGTCTTTCCGGCGAGCCAAAGGGCTCCCGCAAAAAGCCTGAAAGGAAAAAGCAGATAGAAAATCAGTGTGAAAACAAAGACATGCAAAAACGGAATTACGATAAGGTTTGCCAGAGGAGACAGAAGAAACACTTTTCCGAATGTAGCCGTCGTGACAGGCAGAATAGATATATTGACTATAACAGGGACTGAAAGTCCGCAAATAATTACCATAAAAAATTTTCCTACTCCTTTCCTTTTAACCCATCCGATAACGGGCGGAAAAAAAGAGATTAAACCCAGGACACTCCCGAATGACATCAGAAAACCCGGATTCCAAAGAGAGAGTGGATTTTTAACTAAAACCACAAGTCCGGCGATTCCGGTTATCTGAAACGGATTTCTCTCTCTTTGAAAATACAGACAGGATAGAAGGACAAAAGCTCCGACTGAAGCTCTCCAAACTGAAGGATGCCCTCCGGAGATTGAAAGGTAGGAAATGACAACAGCGCCTGTCAGAAAGTAAGATGCTTTTACGGGTATCCCCGCGGCTCTGAAAGTTATCAGCGCTATCAGCATTAATATACCGACGTGAAGCCCGCTGATTGCCAAAACATGAGATATTCCGCCCCTTAAAAAATCCTCTCTTAATTCATCGTCCAAAAAAAGCCTGTCCCCGACGGAGACCGCGAGAGCAAAAGCCGCGACAGCGCTGTCGTCATTGAATTCTTCCGTTATTGTTTTTCTTATGTGATTGCGGAGCATATCGACCGGCCATGAGCTGTTTTCGAGGATTTTGAGACTGTCGCTGAAAAAGAGAATCTCCATGGAGTTTTCAAGAAGAAATCTTCCGTAATCGAACTGATGCGGGTTAGTTGAAAAAGGCAGGGGATAAAAATGCCCGAATGCTTCGATTTTCTGGCCGTCTTCGAGTTCATAATCAGTGATAATGCATGCGTTGAACGATGTGTTTTGTCCATCTAAAGTTTTGACGGATATTTTTCGGCTTTTTCCCGTCACCGGACCTATTGTCCCCGATATAAGTGTTTTTCCCTGCCTTATCAACGGACTCATGTCCCTGCAGGGTATTTTCAGATATCCCCAGAGGGTGAAAAGAAATATGGTTGAAACTAAAAAGGCGATTCTCGCCGGAAATTCATATTTTTTTGCAAGAAGAATCCCTCCGGCAGAGAGGAAAAAAAATAAAAATATCAGAGCAAGCCAAAGAGGAAAAAGCAAACCGGAAATATAAACACCCGCGCAAGCGCAGAGAAAAAGCCAAAAAGCTATCTTGTCTCTTAAAATATCAGTCTTTTCTGAAAATATTCTTTACTTTTGTGAAAACCCCTTTTTTTGCCTCTCCGGGAAAATCTGCTTGAAAAACTTCTCTTAAATCAACAGCTTCCTGGCAGTCCGGATCCCACTTAAAAGCTTCGTTGAGTGAAAAACGGGACTCGTCAAACCTTCTCATGCCGTAAAGTGCCCACGCATAAACCGCATGAAAAAAACCTTCAAATATCCTGTCTTTAAGTGATCTCTGGATTGATTCGAGGTTTTTGGCAATGTCTTTACCCATGAAAACTCTTATCATTGAAATATAGACGAGATATTCAGTCTTCTTGTGTATTTTTATGGCTGCATCGAGCAGTATCTCAGCTCTCGCCCAGTTTTTAGATTTCACTGCAGTTCTCGCCTGAATAAATAAATTTTTAGCTTGAATGACTTGGCTTTTATCCACTTCGCCAGAAAGTTTTCTGTCGTATTCGCATCTTTTGTCTCTGTCTATGAGGGTTTTATAGGCTCTCGTTATTTCGGCAAACCTGTCGTTAGCTTTTCTCCAGGAAAGGCCTGTTTTGTCTTCTATATGATCAGGGTGATGCTGTTTAGCGAGAGAGATGTATCTTTCTCTTATCTCAGAATCCATGGCATTGAATGTCACGCCCAGAATCTCGTAATAGTCTTCCATTTACGAATATTAAATAATGCTGTGATTTCTGTCAAGTTATTATCTTGCCACAACCTGAAAACTTAAAGTATAATTGAGGTTTATTTTCATTTTTTTTGATTTTCTGTCAAAAACGGAGGGCCTATGAAACAGGGAATCCCGGCTCAGATATCAATTGAACTTCCGGATGATGTCTCCGACGGTATTTACAGCAATTTTGTCATAATTCTTTCATCCCCCGCTGAATTCGTCGTAGATTTCGCCAGATTGGTGCCTGGAAAAAACAAAGCAAAGATAAACAGCAGGATAATAATGCCTCCTCAGACGGCAAAAAGACTCATAAAACTGCTCGAGGAAAGAGTGAAGGACTTCGAAGATAAATTCGGAGCGATTAAAACGGATGAGCCCGAAAAAAACGTCATGGGCTTCAACAACGTATAATGAGGTGAAAAATGGACATCAAGTCAGTTATAGCTGATTTCATAGTCAGAGTTCAGAAATGGAAATCCGGAGGGGGCGAAAAATCCATTAAAAGACAGAAAGAAAAAGGAAAATTGACAGCCCGGGAGAGAATTGAACATCTGCTCGACGAAGACAGTTTTTTCGAGACCGACCTTTTTGTGGAACATAAAGCGAGAGGTTACGGTCTTGACGGAGTTCTGCTGGCCGGAGACGGCGTCATCACAGGAATCGGAAAAATATCGAGCCGGCCCGTGGCTGTTTTCGCACAGGATTTCACTGTGGCCGGAGGCTCGCTGGGAGAAGGGCACGCGTCAAAAATCACTAAAGTCATGGATATCGCGAAAGAATCTGGCATTCCGCTCATCGGCTTAAACGACTCCGGCGGAGCGAGAATACAAGAGGGGGTCGGAGCGCTGGCCGGATACGGTGAAATTTTCTACAGAAACACAAAGCTGTCAGGCGTTGTTCCTCAGATATCACTGATACTTGGACCTTGCGCCGGAGGAGCGGTTTATTCTCCTGCCCTGACCGACTTCGTTATCGTTGTGGAAAAGATAAGCAATATGTTCATAACGGGACCTGAAGTTATAAAAACCGTCATAGGCGAAGAGATATCAATGGAAGAACTGGGAGGAGCCATTACTCATGCAGAGATAACAGGCAACGCACATTTTGCCGCATCAAGCGAAAAAGAAGCCTTTTCTCTAATAAAAGATTTGCTGTCGTATATTCCTCCTAACAACAGGGAAAATCCCCCTATAGTCCCTTCCGAAAATCCAAAAAAGCAGTTCGACATCACTAAAACAATACCTTCCGACCCTAAGGTAACATATGATGTCCTGGACATCATTCATTCACTTACCGACAATTCTGAATTTCTCGAAGTTCAAAAGGACTGGGCTAAAAACATAGTTGTCGGATTCGGCCGTATAGGAGGCCGCTCTGTAGGATTAGTCGCAAACCAGCCATACTATCTCGCGGGTGTGCTCGACGTAAACGCCGCGGACAAGGCGTCGCGTTTTATAAGATTCTGCGATTCCTTTAATATTCCTCTCGTGACTTTAGTCGATATCCCCGGTTACCTACCGGGCATTGACCAGGAACATGCGGGAGTAATACGACACGGCGCCAAAGTCCTCTACGCTTTTTCAGAAGCAACTGTCCCTAAACTGACTGTGATCATAAGAAAAGCATACGGGGGCGGTTATATTGCCATGTGCAGTAAACACCTCGGAGCGGACTTTGTTGCGGCATGGCCCACGGCTGAAATCGCTGTCATGGGGCCCGAAGGAGCCGCGAACATACTTTTCAAAAAGGAGATTGAAAGCAGCTCAGATCCGGAAGCGACGAGAAAAGAAAAAATTTCAGAGTATCAGGAGAAGTTCGCTAATCCATGGGTTGCCGCTTCCAAGGGATTCGTTGACGCCGTTATCGAACCGCAGGAAACCCGTCAAATCCTCGTGAACATGCTCGGTATTTTCAGTGGGAAAACAAGGCAATCTCTTTGGAAACACCACGGCAATATGCCTGTATAGGAGAGAAAATGTCCGAAGAAAAAATTAAACTCAACGTGGATTTTTCTCTTTATACTACCAGCGATTTCAACAGGAAAAGTCCCGGAGTCCATTTTGTAAAAAACTCTCAGAAAGAGGAAATAGCGCCCATTCCCGGAATTATCAGAGAAGTATCTGTCCGGGAAGGGTCAAAGATAGAAAAAGGAGACACTCTCTATATTATCGAAGCTATGAAATCATACAATAAAATACTATCCGAATACCGCGGCAGAATAATCGCATTAAAAATCAAAGAAGGTGACAAGGTCAAAAAAGGAGATATTGTCTTATACAGGAGCGATAATTGAAAAAGGTCCCTCTGTCAAGATTAGCATGGCCTTGCCCTGAAAATATATTCAAGTTCAGGACAACAGCCGAATTAAATCCTTCCGAAGACATTATTGGCCAACGCGAAGCGATAGAATCCATAAAAACAGGCATAGAAATCGGAGGACAGGGATACAACATCTTTATCTCGGGACTCGCAGGGACAGGAAGAAAAAGCACGCTTTACAAATTTCTCACAAAAAATATAGGCAAGACGACAAAAAGTCTCGAAGACATTGTTTTTTTGTATAATTTCGACGTCCCGGAGGAGCCTGTCTCGCTGAAAATTCCAAAAGGGGAAGGAATAGCTATATCCCGGTCTATGGAGGAACTTCTTGAAAATCTAGAAAATCTGATATCTGCAATATATTTCAACGACAGGTATTTATCCGAATTGATGTCTTTCGAAAAAAAAGAAAAAAAAGAAGAAAACAGAATTTTCTCAAAAATAGACAAGCTGGTTAAGACTTCCGGTTTCAGGTGGAAGAAATCCGAAGGCGAAGGCTCAAAAATGGAACTAATGCCTGTCCATAAAAAGAAAGTTCTGAGTTTCAACGAATTGTCGGAACTCGTCGAAAAAAATCAGCTCAAAAACAGAAAACTGGAGGAATACCTCGACAAAAAAGACCAAATTGAAAAGACAATAGCCCTTTATCTAAATGATTTCAAAACCCTTAGAACTGATTTTTCAAATAAAAAGAAAAAACTCGACATTGAAACGGCTTATCCGTTCCTGAAGCTTATTTTTGACGATCTGAAAAAATTGACATCATCTCAGGAAATGAAAAATTATCTTGACTGTTTTCTTGACTACATGCTTGCAAACATATCGCTTTGGAAAAGCCTGCTGGAATCCGAAGGAGACAAGGAAAAATGGAAAATCGAGAAAGAGAGTATTGACAGCATTTTAAGCATTAACCTCGCTGTCAACAATCATAAAAAAATAAAACGCCCTGTAATAATCGAAAACTTCCCTTCGGAAAACAACCTTTTCGGAACGGTTGAAAATGTAAGTTCGAGCGAGCGGATACACACAGGCATTAAAGCCGGAAGTTTGTTAAAGGCGCATAGAGGTTTTCTTATAATTGACGCTTTTGATTTACTCCAGGAAGAAAATTCGTGGCAAAGGCTGAAAAGAACATTAAAAACCCAGAGACTTGAAATAACTCCCGTGATCAATCCTCTTTCTTCAAAAAGCTATCTGAGACCCAATCCGGTCGAGATTGACGTCAAAGTGGTCATGATAGGAAACGACGAGATCTATTCCGCTCTCTATTACAAGGATCCGGATTTTGCAAAAATATTCAAGATCAAAGCCAAATTTGAAGAGCATATGCCTTTGACAAAACGAAATCTGAAAAAATACGCGAACTTTATAGCCGTAACGGCAAAAAAGGAAAAACTTCCGCCTTTCTCCCGGGAATCAGTAGTAGGAATCTGCGATTTTGCTGTCAAAGAGACGGGAGACAAAAAGCTCATCAGCACAAAATTCGGAAAGATTTCAGATCTGGTCAAAGAAAGCGCATACTGGGAAGTAAAAAGAAAAAAAAGAGCTAAAGTCATCACTTATAAATCGGTAGAAAAAGCAATAGAAAAAATGCGTTTTAGAAGGACCGCGCTCGAAAGGGAATATCTGAGGTTGATACGCGAAGATATTGTCAAGATTTTCCTCAAAGGGTCACAGACCGGACAGGTAAATGCCTTGACGGTAATTGATTACGACGACATTTCTATAGGACTTCCCGCGAGAATCACGGCGAGTGTTTCGCCCGGCGAAAAAGGCATTGTGAGCATAGACAGGAAATCAAAACTTTCCGGCGAAATACACACAAAAGGAGTGAACATAATATGCGGCTATCTTCGCGGAAAATATGCATACGACCTACCGCTTTCAATCCACGCGTCCATCTGTTTCGAACAATCATACAATGTCATTGACGGTGACAGCGCTTCCGTCGCGGAGATATGCGTTCTGATTTCGAGCATTACAAAGATCCCGGTAAAACAGAATTTTTCAGTGACAGGTTCTGTAGATCAGGCGGGAAATGTTCAGGCTGTTGGAGGCATTAACGAAAAAATAGAAGGTTTTTTCAAAGTCTGCAAAGTCAAGAATATTAAAAACGGCGCCCTCATCCTGCCGGAGGACAACGAAAATTCACTGATGCTCGACAAGGTTATAAGACAATCCGTCGCTTCCGGCAACTTCTCCATTTACTCGGTTAAAACAGTAGATGAAGTTTTATGCCTGATACTGGATGTCAAAGGCGAAAAAAACGCTCTGCGCTTTATAGAAAAAAAGGTAAAAGAAGGACTGAAATACTACTACGAAAAATCATATTCCGCGAAGAGGGGAAATAATGCTTGATGTAAAATATATAAGAGAAAATTCCGAGAAAGTTAAAAACGCCATCAAAGCTAAGGGTGAAAACTGCGACCTTGACCTTTTTTTCGATCTCGACCAAAAACGAAAAAACCTTCTGAAATCTTTAGAAGACAAAAGAAGCAGGCTCAACACCTTTTCAAAAGAAATTTCCGAAAAAAAAGAACAAAAAGACGACATTTTGTCAAAATCAAAAGAACTTTCTCAGGAAATTAAAACCGAAGAAAAATTTTTCTCGGATCTTGACAAAAAATGGAAAGATTCACTGATGTGGATACCTAATATCCCCGACGACGACGTCCCCTTAGGCAAGACTGAAGATCAAAATGAGACAATCTTTTCATGGGGCGACACGGAAAAAGAGAAAAAGGGTTTGGACCATTTCAAAATAACAGCCGACTTGAAACTGCTCGATTTCGCCCTCGCCAGTAAAGTTTCGAAAAGCGCTTTTCCATTATACACAGGAAACGGAGCCAAGCTTGAACTCGCCCTTTTGATGTTCATGATGGAGCTGCATTCGGAAAACGGATACAGGCAGATATTGCCCCCATTTCTGGTAAATAGAAACTCCATGTTCGGCACCGGTCAGCTGCCTAAACTGGAAGAAGACATGTATCTCATTGAAAAAGACGACCTTTTTCTGAATCCCACCGCAGAAGTTCCGGTCACGAATCTTTTTTCCGGCGATATTCTCGATTGCGAATCTCTGCCTGTTAAACTCTGCGCATATACAGCCTGTTTCAGAAGAGAAGCGGGGTCTTACGGCAAGGAGACGAAAGGTCTGCTGAGAATGCATCAGTTCAACAAAGTTGAACTCGTTCATCTTTCTGAACCGGAAAACAGCAGAGACAGTCTCGAGGAACTTCTGGAAGAAGCCCAGCTCGTTCTGAAGAAGCTTGAAATACCTTTCAGAACAAGAAAACTCTGCACAGGAGAGATGAGCTTCGCCAGCGCCATAACTTACGATATTGAAGCATGGGCGCCTGTTTCAAAAAAATATCTTGAAGTATCATCTGTTTCCCTTTTCAGGGATTTTCAATCCCGCAGAATGAACCTGAGGTTAAGGGACAAAAACGGGAAGGTTGCTTTCGTCCACACACTGAATGGCAGCGGACTGGCAACTCCGAGAACGATGATCGCGATACTTGAAAATCATCAGCAGGAAAAAGGCATAGTTTCCATCCCGCCGATCCTCAGGAAATATTTTTCAGGAGCTGAAACTTTAAACCCTTGACGAACAGATGTATTTTCAAATGAGAAAAATCTCCCCTTTTTTAATAATTTTTATCGCCTTGACGGTAGGATCCTGCGGCGCAAGAAAAGATCCCTATTCATCTTTCGCCAGGGTCCAAAGAGTTCAAATATCAGGAACCGAACAAATCGACGAAAAAGACATATTGCCGTATCTTTATACCGGCCCTGGAGATCTATACAGCCCTTTCTCGAGCTCTAAAAACGCGGGGAACATACAAAATTACTACTATCAGCTCGGATTTTTTCACGCAAGAGTCGTAAGCGGGATAGATTCATTGACCGAAGCGGGATACATTCTATTATATTCTGTTTTTGAAGGCGAAAGGTCTTTGATAAAGTCAGTCACATTAACCGGATTTGATTCGGCTCTCGATATGTCTGTTTTCAAGAAAAACAATATCCTTCCCGGACAGCCCCTGAATCAGATGAATCTCTCCATGGTTATGATAGCAATAGCTTCGGAATACATAAACAGAGGATTCTACAACGTGAAAATCCAAGACACAATTCTGCCTGCAGATCTCGATTCACTTGCTATGAATGTTTTTATAACCATAGATACCGGAAGCAGGGTGTTCATTGACCAAATCGAGATCCTAGGCAACAGAAACGTCAGGACAAAAATAATTGAAATGGAATCAAGGTTAAAGAGAGGACAGATTTTTTCCCCCGATCTTCTCAACAGGGCGAGAAGCAATCTCTACTACACCGGCCTTTTCTCTTTCGTTTCAGTGAAACCTCTGCCCTCAAAATTGCACGAGGACAGCCTGAAAGTGATAATAAAAGTCGAAGAATCCAAAATTTCATTTTTCCTCGTGTCAGTTCATTACAAAAGCGACAGAAAAGCGGGAATCAACATTCAGTGGGGCAACAACAATTTGTTCGGCAACGCCCAGAGAATTTCCGTTTCAGCTTCCTATAAAACAGATTTTTACGGTGAATATTCCGAAAACGTCGAACTCAACTACTCTGAACCTTATTTTTTAGGGACATCACTTATTTTCTCGAGCTACATTAAAGCCGAGAGAATAGGTTACGGTGAAAGAAATCTCGAATACATAGAATTGTCGCCGTCTCTCGGAAAGAGAATCTCCGCCTCCGGAGTCCTCTATTCAGGTCTGGTCTTCCGCAGAGCATGGATTGACACCGCTTCAACAGAAAACGAATTAAAATTTTCGATGAGCAAATTCACTAACAGTTTCGTCTTCGGATACAGTTTCGATTCAAGAGACAACCCTTTTTCCCCAACTACAGGCTTGAAACAGGACATCCGTTTTCAGGTGGCGGGAAAATTTTTAGGTGGAGATAATTATTTTTACAGGATGGGATGGGATTGGGTGAGGCTTATCAGCTCCTCAAAATTAGGTTGCTACATTTTTCTTCGATCGACATGGACTTTCCCGTATGACCGTTCTCTCGAAAACGGAATAAGCCCGGATCAGAAACTGACGCTCGGGGGTGTTAATTCCCTTAGAGGATATCCTGAAAATTCACTTGGAGATATTGATGAGTTGAATCAGAGAAGCGGCAACATACTCGTCAACGGAATGACTCAGGCTCATTACACTCTCGGCGATTTTGCCATTGAAGTATTCTTCGACGCCGGCGGACTTTGGAATTCAGCGCAGGATATATCATCGTATGAAAACATCGGCTTTTCGCTCGGGACAGGTTTTATATATAACACTCCGGCAGGGCCTTTAAGACTGGAATTCGGCGTCCCTCTCGCAGGAGAACACAGATATAAAGGACTGATACAGTTTGCTTTCGGAAATCCGTTCTGATAAAAACAGCAAAAAGCTGTGGAGAAGATTTATCCCGAGACTCAGGATTGTGCCTCTAGTGCTGACTTTTTTAATCATCTATTTCGCGTTTCTAAGTATTTTCAGGGGCAAGACGACGAAATTTGCCGTTGGTGGGCTTAAAAAAATCCTCGAACAAAATCTCTATATCAATGTAACTTACCAGCAAATCGGCTTAAATTTCAAGCCTTCCTTTTTCGTAAAAAACCTTATAGTCCGCAACAACAGAGACGAACTGCTCTTAACCTGTTCATACGCCGAAATCACTTTTGATCTATTGGATCTTATCGATACAAAAAGTGTTAAAAATATCTTTGTCGACGGACTGAAGCTCAGTTTTTATCGCGCAGAAAACGGCTTTTTGAACTGGAATTTAGACACACTACAAACAGACGAATCACCTCATAAAGATATCGCCTTCCCTAAATTTACCCTAAGAAAAGTTTTGGTGACAAACTCAAGCATTGTCATCCAGGATTCCCAGGTAAAGGATATTTCGATTTCCGCTAATGTCACTTCTTTCCCCGAGGGGATAAACGTGTCAATAGAAGACGCAAGTTTTGTCACTGCATATTTGCCTCAGAAAGTCTCTTTTAATACCGATTTTGCCGTATATCCCGACATGAGAATTTCAGGCATCTTTGAGGTTATGACACAAAATTTATATATCAGGGGCAGAACTGACTTTTTTTCACGAGAGATAGCCTTCAATACGGTTATAGATACTTTCTGGACGCAAGCTGAGCAGTGGGTCATAGGCTTATCCGGCGATGTATCAGGCCAGGGGAAGTTCTCTTATCATGAAAAAATACAAGACGCCCGGTTCACTATCAAAGCCCAAAATCCCTCTTTTGGTCAAAACTCAATAGACTCAATATTTTCAATTTTGTCGTATGAAGACGGAATAATCTCCTCTGACAGTTCACAATTTTTTTTCGGGAACGGTGACCTTTTTAGTGTATTTTCTTATACCTTGAAAGAGGATTCACTTTCTTTTTCCTCGATCTTTCATAATCTCGGAACAGACGACTTTACTCAATTATCCAGTTTCATAAATTTTTCATTTTCATCCAACGGTTCGGCGGAGGGTTGGATAAAAAATCTAAAAGATCCGGGAGATATTAGCGGAGAAGCCGTGTTTTCTCTTGTCAACTCTTCGCTCAACGGGATATCTGTCAATTCTTTGACGGGCTCGCTTTCTTCCAGAGAAGGGTTTTATAAAACAACTTTTTCCTGCATTACAGATGACTACGGCCGGCTTACGGCATCTGGAGATTTTTCTGCCAAAACTTACAGTGTCTATTGCGACTTAAGGGATTTTAACGTCAGTGTGTTAAACGTCCTCGAACTGACAAAAGATCCGTTAAACGGAATAGTCAACGGCAATTTCAGATTTGACGGCAGATATATCTTTGCGTCGCTCAGCGTCCGGGAAGCCCAATACACAGGCGTTACAGCGGGAAAGGCGGACATAGAGCTGAGAAAATTCGATATCAGAGACTTCTCGGCAGACATGGTTGATATATACGGAGAAGACGTTAATCTAGGCGGTTTTTGGGCAGACAGGATATCGGTATCAGCAAATTCGACAGACGGAATACTCCGCGGTTCAGCCGCCCTTTCATCGGGCTTGTTGGCCGCGACTTCTGATTTCTCATTTGATGAAAAGATTTCTCAATTGTCCATGAATGCATTCGAGTTTTCCTACGATTCATTCAATATTTACTCAAACTCCGAAATTACTTTGAAGTTTTCCGATAATGGTATTCTTATTGACACATTCTCCGCTTCAGGTTTTTCTGATTTAGAGCTTACCGCTTTCTGTCTTTTGTCTGACGGCGAAATAAGCGGTTTTCTCGAAGCAGAAGGCATACCTTTGAGTCTTTCCAGTCATTTTCCAGGAGTTCCGCCGCTTTCAGGGCAATTGAGTCTCAGGTCTGATTTTTGGGGTCCTGTCGGCAATCCCGTCTCTCATGTATTTCTCAGATCAGGCAAAATAAGATCCGGTCAATTTACTATCGACGAAGTGATTTTGAGTGGTATTGTCTCGAAAAGCGGTCTTGATATAGACTCCTGTGAAATAATATATCAGGAAAAATCGTCTTTTATCTCAGGACATCTGCCTTTTGGCTCATCCCATGAGATTGACATGAACTTTTATCTCAACGATATAGGACTCTGGCCGCTAGAATTTCTTTCAGATATCGCAGTAATGCTTTCAGGAAATGTCTACGGGCAAGTTTCCTTAAAAGGGACATACCAGGATCTTGACATTTTCGGAAGTGCTGAAATTCGTGACGGCGCGGCTTTTGTCAAACCTGCAGGCCAGATTGTTCGAGACATCGGAGCAAGTGCTGTTTTTCATGACGATTCTATTTTCTTTATGGTCACAGGAAAAAATTCCCGCGGAGATTTCGACATTGAAGGAAGTGTTGTCTTCAACAAAGGATATAGAAGTTTTGTCTCTGATATTCTTATTGCATTCAGGGAGATAGATTACACCGGAATCGAAGGAGTATGGGCAAACGTGACCGGCAACCTCGAAATAAAAGTGGATTCCAGTTTCCACTCCACAGTTAAAGGCGAAGCAATCGTCAATCAGGCTCTTATAACTCCTGTTCCAGAATCAAACCAACCTGAAAATATAAGTGTTGAAATTCCGGATCTGGAGCTTTTCATAGACGGATCCTCGGGCAATATTGTTTTCAGGCACGAACTCGCGGAAGTCGAACTGAGCGGGACATACAACGTCTCCTCTTTCGCGAACGTAATCTATACAAAGGGCGAACTGACGGCTGAAAGGGGTAAAATCTTCTATCTCGACAGAAGTTTCAATATAACCTATGGAAAGCTTTTTTTGATGACGGATTCAACCGAAATTGACGGAATGATTGATTTCACAGGAGAAACCGAAGTTTTTTACACCGACCCGTCCAGCGGAAATCCCCCCGAGACTAAGACAGTCACCATCACTGCGCGGCTCAACGGCAACATAAACACTCCTCTTCTCACTCTCTCTTCAGAGCCAAAAATGTCGCAGCAGGACATAATTTCTCTTCTTACTTTCAACACAACCTGGAGTAATATCTCTTCCATATCTTCAATTACATCCGCTGTCCCCAACAGAGCGGTGAATTATCTCCTCCGCACTAGAGTTTTTTCAAAACTCGAAAGAGCTCTGAATCTCAGTGTAATAAATCTGGAAACCGGAGTGGGGACATCCAACAGCGCCAAACTCACCTTGGCAAAATATGTGACAAGAAACGTCTATGTCGAATACAGAAAAGATATCCTCAACAACACCCCTGCCGATGTTACAATGACTTATAGAATCTGGAAAAATACATCGTTATTTCTCAACAAAGATAATCAGGACATCATGGGTGTCGGAATTCAGTGGATTTGGCGCTACTGAAAGCTGCCGGAATCATCCGCACACAGCTTCGACTATGTTGTCCTCGACCATGTATTTTTTCAGAAAAGCGCGCCTTTCGTCTTTCATTCTGGCGACCCATTCTTCGTATTCTTTTATCCTTCCCTGTTTTTCGAAAAACAAGACAGGATTGAGTATCTCTTGAGGAACCCTTTCCAGAAGCCACGCGTTGATGGGATTTTCTACATCTGCAATCAGATAACCGAAATCCGGATCTTTTTTCCATGCGATTTTCTCCTCGAAGAGCGCTTCTATCATTGCCGAAGAATGGGATATTTTGACTTTTAATGCCTTATTATTTTCAACATCTTTTCCGTCCCCCCCTATATATCCTGTATTCATCATCCAGGATTGCATCCCTTCAAAACTCGATGAGAGGTCCCTGAATCTGTCTGCCTGAAGCTTATGAGACCTTGGAAAGAAAGGCTGGGTGAACGGAGAACGTGTTTTCCCCCTGTCTTTACCAGCCGCCGAGGTCTTGGATGTTTCGCCGAGCATGAAATAACCCGCGGTCTGTTCTGAAGAAGAAAAAAGGACTATTCCGGGCGTAGCGGCATCGCTTCCTTCATCCCTGTTCAGTATGCCGAGAGACTTTAGGGGCGGCAAATCTGTAAAATCCGCGGCGTTCTCAATATCTTTCATTGGAATTATCGATCTGCCGTTTTGAGTCCAGACCACAAAATCCCATCCGTCCGCAGGAGTCATGTATTCATCTATTACCTCTTGGGCTTTTACTTCGCCAGATATATATTTTTGGACTTTCTCAGGATCCGCTCCCGATTCTACGAGCATTTTTTTCAGCCTTGAAACCTCTTCCGGTTTAAGAACATCCTTTGAAAAATCAAATTCACCTTTTTCGTCGGGAAAGACATTCTCAACCCATGCTCCGGGGCTTAAAGTTCCTCTGTATATAACAGGCTCTGTCGCTTCTGTCAGGCCGTATGTTTTTGCGAAACAGCCGTTTTCAGTTATAGAAAAAGTTCCGTCGGGCCAGAGAGAGATCATGTCATCCTGAATAGGCCTGCTGTATTCACCTTGCTTGGAAAAAGTCGTGGTTGTTTTTCCGGTTCCTGAAAGTCCCATTACGGCAACAGATATCTTTTTATCTTTCATTTGGACTATTTTTGCTCCGGCATGAAGAACAAGGCCTCCTTTTTGATAGACGTATTCGTTCAGCATTCTGAGCATTCCTTTTTTGCTCTCTCCGAAATAATCCGGTCCCATGACGTAAGTGACATATTTTTCTATATCAAAAAAAATGGCTTGATCTCCGGGCATGCCTTTGGCAGGAAATCCAGCCAGAAAAACGAGGTTAAAAACAGGTTTAAAAGGCTTTTTCAGTGACTCTGCATCTTCCACTGCCGACCTCGGAAAAGCCAAGACCTGCTGCATAGCGCCGATATTTGCCGATTCAGGATCGTAAAACCAGGTGACCCCGACTGCTCTTTCCCCTATTCCCACATATCTGTCTATTTTAATTATTTTTCCAAGATTTTTCATGTATTCTCTTGCCTGCAGTATGTATTTTTGCGCTTTTTCGGGAGTGATTGTTTTGCTTGAAAAAAGGCCGTCTCCCTGTTCGTCTGTCACAATGTATGTATATTCGGCTTTTCTCGCTTTGTTTCTCGTCAGCTTGAGTATATTTCCGTAAGAAGTTTTCATAGAGGCAGGTCCGTATTTCAGCGTGAGTTCCCTGAAACTTTCCTGAACGGGATTGTCAATAATCTCTACTCCGGAAGGGATCAAATCGAGGGTCATTTTCTCTCTCCTTTTTTATTTTACCTTAATTATTCGGGCTTTAAGGGTCTCACAAATCGGCATTTCTCCTGTCAAAGGCCTTGCATATCTGAAAAAAGACTCGGTAGGCATGCTTCTATGGGGATCGTAAAATTCTTTTGGCACAAGTTTAGTTTTTCCGGCTATTTCAGCTAATGGGGCAAGCTCATATTCGACTTCGTATTCGCCTGTTCTGACAATCGTAACGGATCCGTCTCTTTCTACATTAGAAGAAAAGACGACTGCCATCTCACCGCACTCCCGCGCTTCTTTCGCGTCTGTCGGGCTGACGCATCCTGCGAAAGACCTCTGAAGATATCCGAAAGTATCTGACCTGACTCTTTTGATGCCGAGCTTGGATTTTACGAGATCCGAAAGCATATCGCCGAGAGCTCCCGTTCCTGAGAGCTGGACATTGCCGTGCGAATCGTATTCCTTGTTTTTATCGGACAGACTAGCTATCACAGGGCATCCTGAAGGATCAGTTATCCCTTCGCTGACAGCTATCACGCATCTTCCGGATACAGAGTAAATATTGCTTATTTTTTCGAGAAAGTCTTCTGTGTTAAAAGAGTATTCAGGCAAAAATACCAGGTGTGGGGCGCTTTCTTCTTTCTTTTTGGCAAGAGCTGATGCCGCCGTGAGGAAACCGGCATGCCTTCCCATTACTACGCCTATATAGACGCCGCCAAGAGATTCGTTGTCCTTGTCTATACCCGAGAAAGCCTGGGCGACGTATTTTGCCGCCGAGCCGTATCCTGGAGTATGGTCGTTGACCAGAAGATCGTTGTCTATTGTTTTAGGGACATGATAAACCCTGAGGTCGTAGTTGTTTTCATTGGCGTTCTCGTTGATTATTCTGCAAGTGTCGGCAGAATCATTGCCGCCAATGTAAAAAAAATAACGTATATCGTGCTTTTTGAAAATATCAAAAATTCTTCTGCAGTATTCGCCGTCGGGTTTATCTCTTGTGCTCTTCAGGGCAGCTCCGGGTGTATTCGCGACTGCTATAAGGTTTCCGAAAGAAACAGAAGCGAGGTCGATGAAATTCTCTTCGATTATTCCCCTCACTCCACCTATAGCTCCGTATAGAGAAGAAAATTGACGGCATTGCTTTGATCTGAGGACAATACCGGCGAGCGTCTGGTTGATGACCGCAGTAGGCCCTCCTCCCTGAGCTACAACGGCTTTTCCGATGAATTCTGCCATCGTTCCTCCTGTTACCTGGACAGTAGAATTATTAAAGAAGCGAGAGAGACAAGGGCGCCTAAAGCGGTTGTGTAATCCTGCCACCACTTAAAAGTGACCTCGGGAACTTTTACAACGTCTCCTCTTTCGACCAGAACATTGATTCCGTCTCCTCTGTGGATTCCTTCATACGAATAGACGCTGATTCTGCCGAGCATTCCCCTGTCTGTAACTCCTCCGGCTAAACTGACGTATTCAAAAGCCGTCTTCATCGGAACAAAGGCGTATTCGCCCGGATTTTTGACCCCTCCGAGAACTATGATCGAATTTCTAATCTCCGGCACCAGAATAGTGTCCCCGTTTTCTAAAGCAAAATTTTCCAAAGCCGAATTGTCTCTTCCGTCTATACGAAAGACAATCCCGTCTCTTTTGACTGTTATGTTCGAAACATCGGCGTTGTGCAGAAATCCTCCGGCTATTTGTATGAGCTCTCTCAGATTTTCACCGTCGTAAATTTCATGGACCGCAGAAACGCTCTGAAAAATTTCAAGAGTGTCAACCACTTCATATATATTGACCGTTCCGTGACTCTGGATGGCTCCAAAGACAGTCACCGAATTTTTCATTTCCGGAAAATAGAGCACAACTCCCTCTTCCCTGAAAGGCGGATCGTATTTAATGTCGCCGGTGAGGATGTATCTTATGTAATCAGCTGTGTCTGCGCTTCCGTCGAGAAACCTGAGTTCTATGTTCATCAGCGAAGCTGTCGGTTTGAGAAGTATCGAACCGATGACATTTGAAACTCTCATCAGAGGAGCTACCTCAAGAGGCAGGTTGTTTGCAACTGCGCCTGTGGGAAGAATAATAAAATGCCTCGGTCTGACAATTACAAGACGAACTTCCACCCCCGTGTAGTATTTTCTGACTATCCCCCTGACTTCAGTTTCGACCTCTTTTAAGGTCTTTCCGTCGGCGTAAACCACCCCGAGAGGCATTCCGGAGGCAAAATCCGCAGTTAGCATGCTCGTTTCACCCGGTATCGGAGTCTCGGATGGTTCGGCTATCATAGCCGGCGAACCTACCGTGACTATCATTGTTCCGTCTCCGTTGACGACGAGATCCTGAACAAACCCCTGAGCTCCGGAAATTACGAGCTGAAGCCTGTCTCTCGGGTGAAGAACGTAAGTTTCAGGGTTTATAAGATAGACATCGTCTCTAACCTGCGAGAGAATCAAAAATTGAAGAAATAAAACAAAAAAAGGCATAAAGATATCTCCT
>JAFGIG010000115.1 GCA_016929715.1 Caldifarciminota bacterium | reverse complement strand
GCTATTTTGTAAAATAAAAATGAAACAAGCCCCAAAGCGGGAGAAAATAGAAACCCTGAAAAAGGCGGATTTTCAATATACGGATACATCCGCCCGAACTGCGCCAAATTCCGAGAGTCCAGAGTATAAGCCTGCCCGTCCGAGTATAGAGCCCTGCTTTCGTGTGGTATTCCGGGAGCAAGGAAAGGCGGAGGATCGGCGTCAACCCTAAATGTTTTCGGAAAAACCGATATGACAGACACGACAAAAAAAATTACCCAAGGCAACGCCCTGCTTATTTTTTCTCCGCCTAATGCTCTCAATAAGAAATTCTTCTATTTAAGTTCAAACGAAACCGATACACTCGCATAAACACTGACCTGCCCCGGAGATATAGGACTCTCCCCTCCGGTGACGTCATTTCCGTAATATGCGTAATTCTGGGAATTTGAAGCCCAGCTCATCCCCCATGCAGCTCCTCCCCATGTCCAGTAGCTGGACTGATTTTCATAGACGTATATGGGATTTCCGACCTGGCAACCGAGTTCACTCGCTATCATTTCCGCTTTTTCTCTCGCCGCCCTGATGGCGTCCCTTCTTGCTTTATTCCTGAGTTCCAGAAGCCTTGATGTCTGAAAATCTATGCCATGTATGTAATTGACGCCTGCCTCAAGGGCAAGAGACAAAACTGCGTCGAGTTTTGAGACATCTTCGAGGGTCGCAACAACAGTCTTTCTCGCGAAAAACCCGTAAAAAGCCTGCGTGTCGTAATAATCGTATCTAGGTTCAATATTGATATAATTAGTCTGAATATCTCTTTCGTTTATTCCTGCGCCCTTCAAAGCGCTGAGAAGATTTTTAACTATGGCGTCGTTTTCACTTTTCGCTGTTCTGAGATTTTCTCCCTGGGTTTCCACTCCGAAAGTAATTATCACTTTGTCGGGTTCAACATCTATCTGCGCGTTTCCCGTGACAGTGATAGTTCTCTGGTAGTCTGATTCCTGAGCCGTAACAGAGACAACTGCCAGCATCAAAAGAGCAGTAAGAAATGCTTTTTTCATTTTTCCTCCTTTTATAGTTTCAATTTGATATAGCTTTTTCTATTCTCTCAAGCGCTTTCCTGAGTTTTTTTCTGGGACATGCGAAGTTAATACGTTTGAACTTATCACAGTTATCTCCAAATTTCCCGCCCGGATCAAGAGCTACTTTCGCTTTTTTTATGAGCAGGTCATCCAACCTTTCCGCAGAAAATCCTGTTTGGGAAAAATCTACCCATGCGAGATAAGTCGCCTCGGGCGGCATGACAAAAGTCCCTGTAAATTCGCCGTTGAAAAAATCAGTCACGACTCTTCTGTTTTCAGAAAGATAACTCATCATCTCTTTATACCAGTGGTCTGACGAAGAATAGACTTTTTCAAAAACGAGGGAACCGAATACATTCGAGACGTGAAGGCCGAGAGAATAAATGCGCCTCGATATTCTATCTCTCAACGCCGTGTTTTCAGCTATTACAGCGGATTCCTGCAGTCCGGCAACATTGAATGTCTTCGCCGGAGATACAAGATTCACCGAATTCATGGAATGTTCTTTTGAGATAGAAGCGAGAGGTATATGTTTGAAACCATTAAAAACCAGGTCACAGTGAATTTCATCGGAAAGTATCAAGACTCCGTTTTCAAAGCATATTTTCGACATACCCAAAAGTTCTTCTTCGGACCATACTCTGCCGACAGGATTGTGAGGACTGCACAAAATAAATATTTTTGCTCCGTCTCTGCAGAGCTTCTCTAAATTTTCCAGATCCGGTCTATAAACCCCGTCTTCTCCTCTGACGAGATCGTTTTTAAGGAGTTTTCTTTTATTGAGCTCGACGACCTCGTAAAAAGGGCGATAGACCGGAGGTTGAATTATTATCCCTTCTCCTTCTTTTGAAAACTCTTCCACGCAGACGCTGAGCGCTGTTATCAGAGACGGACTGTGAACGCACCATTGAGGTTCAATTTTCCAAGAATGCATTTTCTTGAACCAGCGGCAAAGAGAGTTGAAATGATCTTTAGTTCTCAGAGTGTAGCCGTAGACAGGGTGTTTAGCTCTTTGGATTAAAGCCTCGACAAGTTCTTCAGGACACGGTAAATCCATGTCCGCGACCCAAAATGGCAAAAGACCGGGAGCGCCGAAGGTTTTTTCAGCGAAATCCCATTTGTATGAACCTGAATTCCGCCTGCAAAGCGGTTTATCGAAATCCGTCATCTTATATCAATTCCGTCGAGGCTTTCATCGTAATACAAAACAGGACTGTTGGAACCGACCACTGTTTTTACATCAAACCGGAAAAAAGACAGTGCGCTTCCAATATCCATTACTCCGAATGAACCGCATCCGGGATTTATCACGACTTCAGTCTGGAGCCAGTCTTCTTTACCCGCCGCTTTAGCTGCGTAGATCATCGCGTCGTCTATCCCACCTATCTCGTCGGCAAGTCCTATATCCACGGCATCTTGCCCTGACCATACCCTTCCTCTGGCAATGATATTAAGTGAGTCATAGGGAACACCTCTTTCTGTCGCGACTTTGAGGACAAAATCTTCGTAAAATGCCCTTATCTCAGCTCTGTGCATCTCTTTTTGCTCCTCTGTCATCGGAAAGACTCCCGACCACATCAAAGCGTTTTCGGATACTGTCAGGGTGTCAAAGGTTATTCCGAGGTTTTCGAGCATCTCGCCAAAAGCGAATTTCACACTTACGACTCCTATTGATCCCGTCAGCGTTCCGGCGTCGCAAAATATTCTTGTCGCCCCGCAGGAAATATAGTAACCCCCGCTCCCCGCGACATTTCCCATGGATATAATAAAAGGCTTCTCAAGGGCGCAAAGATGCACCTCCCTCCATATAAGGTCTGAAGCCAAGCCGTCTCCTCCTGGTGAATTAACTCTCATCACAACGGCTTTTATCTCCCTATCCAGCCTTGCTGCTCTTATAGTCCTGACGAGAGTCTCCGAACCGAGAACTTTTCCTCCTATCAAAGGTATAGGATTCAAACCGCTTTCTCCGGTCTGAATTGTTCCGTCGGCAATTATCAGCGCTATCCTCGGTTTGTATTCCCAGCTGTCATCCCTGTATTCTGTTTTAGCTATACGGGCGGCGTCGGTGAATCTTCCTCCGAAGTCTTCTTTTATCATTCTTTCAAACTCATCTTCATATAAAATGCCGTCTATCAGACCCGCTTCGAGTGCGTTTCTCGCGTTAAAAAAACTTTTACCGATGAGGCATTCAACCGAGTCAAGGGATAAATTTCTTGAAGATGCGATGGAGTTTTGGTATCTGAAAGACGCGTCGCCGAGTATTTCAGCGTATTGTTCCCTGTAGTGATCAGACATTCTTTCGTTGACCAGAATTTCACCTGCAGATTTGTATTCGCCTATGTATTCGACATCAGCAGTTATGCGATATTTTTCAAGCCCCCTGGCGATGAAAGGAAAAGTCGCTCCGAATCCGTCAATCTGAAGAAAACCCTGTGGGTATGCGTAAATCAAGTCGGAGGCGCTAGCCATGTAGTAACTTAAATCGTCAAAGTTTCTGGCGTAAGCTATTATGCGAGTCCCTTTTAACCTGTATAAGGAAACGAGGGAAATAATTTCTTCAGTTTGCGCGATATTCAGGGTGTAATTGTCGAGTTTCAAGACCAAGCAGGCAGGCGCTTTGCCTTCAAGGCCTTTTCTCAGAGACTCGACAAGATTCCAGAATCTTTCTTTTTTCGGCATAATAAAAAGAAATGAAACCGGATCCTCGGGATACTCTCTTCCGAGATTCAGTTCGAGGTTAGAAGCAGGAGCGGGAACAACGGAATATTGATTTCTCGAGTCGAACCTAAAATATGAACACCCTCCTGAAAATCTTTCATCTTGGTCGAGATACTGGGATGTTCCGATGGTTGTGTTTCCGAAAGAAGTTTCTATTCCGAAAGAGATTTTTTCGTCACTGTCGTAGAAAGCAGACAACCTCAGCCCTTTAACCGGCTCCAAAACAGCCCCTGCTGAAAAAGGCACGCTGTCTTTTTCCATATCCTTTTCATACATCGCGCCGGCGCAAAGAGTGAATCTTTCATTACCCGCGAAAGGCCTTATTGCCGCGCCGAACCTGTAGCTGGGGTCGTATTGGTCTTCGGTGGAAAAGATGTCGTTTATCGCGGCTCCGAGTGAAATCCACTTAAAGGGTCTTGAAAGAAAACCCAGGTCAATATGGTTTTCTCCTTCGCTGTTCCTGTATGTAGCACCAGCCATCAGCCTGTAAGCGCTGAGGACTCTGTCACCGTATGAAAAATGGTATTCTCTTCCCTTGTTTCCCCAGCTGCCTCCTCCCGAAAGTCCCCCCGTCCTAAGAAAAAAATCGCCATAGCTTTTGACGGCTGAATCAGTGTTCGTTATGTCGAATCTGAAAGTGAATCCTTTTTGCGCGGCTAGACCAGCCGGGTTTATCAGACCTGCATCCGGTCCGTCTGGTATTGCGGTATAGGGTAAAAAGTAATTCTCCCCGAAAAGAGAAAGCGTAACGAAAAGAAGAGTTAACAACATCGCGACTCCTTTGCTGTGGTCTAAATTCAGGTTTGCTCTTTTATATATTTCTTGCAGTCGAGTTTTCCCCAATGTCTTTCGTGTAGTTTTCTTGCCTCATCCATTTCGTATTCTGAATTTCCATAAAGGCAGATGTGAGAACAAATTTTCTCGCTAATTTTCTGGATTCTTATATTGAATTTCTCAAATGATTCTTTTCTCAAATAAAGAGAGCTCAGACAGCGGAAAAGACCGTTGAATATGTCGTCACCGGAAATTATGAGCAAATCTCCCCTTTTAATGTTGAAATGAACCGTGTCCACTGCTTTGAGGACTGATTTTATAAAAGATTTCGTCGATCTGAATTTCTCATGCGCTGAAGCTTTGTCCGAATCTATTTCTTTGAGTATCAGGATCAGAAGAGACAGTTCCTCTTCCTTAAATACGATTTCCTTTTCGTTGAGATGGACTTCCACAGACATTGTTATTCCAGCCTTTCTCTAATCTATTTTTATCATTTTGGAAGAAGCCCTGAAAGTTCCGGCTCTGACAACGTAAAAATACATGCCCTGAGCGAGTTTTTTACCGTCGTATAATATGACATGTCTGCCGGGCATTACGGTTTCGCGGGAAATCACTTCATCAACTTTCTGTCCCGCGGGGTTAAAGACTTCAATGCTCAATGAAGACTCCTGGGGCAAAACTAAAGCAATTCCCGTGAAATGCCTGAAGGGATTGGGATAATTGCCGAAAAGACTGAATTCCGAGAGTATTTCAGACCCCGGATTTTCTATTCCCGTCGCAATTTCTCCTGTTGAGAAACAGAAGACCTGGCCGTTGTCCAGACCGACGAGAATTTCGTCGCCGTTTTCACCGTCTATGGAGCCGAGATTCTCCACTGTATACACCCTGCTCGGTAAGGTCAATGAAAATATAAGAGAATCACCAGAACCCGAAAAAAGATAAATTGTCCCGGACTGATCGCCTGAAAGAGCTTCCTGGATTCCGTCTCCGTCTATGTCTGATACCGCTACAACTCCGTAGCTTCTGTAGTCCTGAGTCGGCATGAACCAGACAACTGAACCGTCTTCCCCGTCAATACAGAATATTCCGGAAGCGGAAGAGAAATTTGCAACAAGTATGTCGTCGTATCCATTTCCGTTGACATCGTCTATCTTTTCGATTTGTATCACACCGGCCGTTCCGCCTCCAATTGATGCATGCCAGACAGGCGAACCGGTCTCTCCGTCAACTCTGTATATGTCGCTCCAGTAATTTGCGATTATCACGTCCGGGGTGCTGTCATTTATCCTCAGTTCGAGCAATTCTTTGGCTCCGGAGGTTGTCTGATTGAACTGCCAAAGCATCGATCCGTCGGCTCCGCTTAAAGCTCTCGCAAACTTTGTATTGCCGTCTCCCCCGAATCCCGCAACTACATCGGCGATTCCGTCTCCGTTGGCATCGTCTATAGATATCACGGAATAACCTGAGGATTGACCCGCGACATTCACGTAGTGACGCCATAAGCTGTCGCCTGTCGCTCCGTTGAAAAGAAAAACAGATTTGTAGCCGCTTCCGTCCTGATGGGAACTCGCGACTGCCGCAACATCGTTTATTCCGTCTCCGTTGAAATCTCTGCAGGCGTCAACTGAGCCGAAACCTCCCATGTAAGGATTGTTGTCGCTTCCGTAGGACCAAATCACATCTCCGTCTGCTCCGGATAGCGCATATACGTGTTCATTTCCGCCGTCTGTGCATATCACCGCATCAGGTATTCCGTCTCCGTTGAGATCGCCTGCCTTCTGGAGTGCTTTTTGGGCGGAAAACATGCCGTTCAAACTTATTGAACCGGTGTTATTGTTGTCAACTCCCGTATTGAAAGACCAAAAAGTATCGGCTGTTCCTGAACTTGCTCCGTTTAAGCACAGGGTCATGTAGTTTTCAGTGCAGACTATAAGATCCTCTATCCCGTCGCCGTTGACATCTCCTATCCTTTTCAATCCCTCTACTTTTTTATCGTTATAGCTTGTGTATGGATTGTCCGGGACAAGATACTGCCAGAACATGTAGCCCAGGGAATAATTCCCGGCATACCCCTCTCCCTGAAGGGCAACTGACAAAAGGGGATTTACGGGGTCATCACAGAAAATTCTCAGTGAATCCGCCCAAACACCCGCGCCGGGGGGAGCAAACCAAACTCTCACAAGAGCTGAATCGTCCGGGAGAAGGACTAACGGCATTTGAACGAACTGAAGTGAAAAAGGAGGAGAAACGGAAAACGAATCTACAGTCAGTCCGTTTATGCCTCTGTTGTAAATCTTGAGGTCCCAACCGGTTAAACCTTCGGGCTGGACCCAGACTTGACCGAAATCATGAAAATAAGAGGAAAGTTCAGCATGCTGTTGGGGGTATAAACCGGTTCCTTCAAAAGTCACCGCCAGCGCCGTATCGACGGGGTCATTGGATAAAATATATCCCAAAAACCCGAAATGCCCGTAAGCTTCGGGCGCGAAAGCAAACTCTAGACCAACGCTGCTGTCAGGTTTAATAGTCACAGGAAGCTGACTTACCGGGAAAATAAGCGGACTGCCCGTGTATGCAGAATCCACTGTCAAGTCTGCCGTTCCCGTGTTTGATACGTTGACGGTTTGATAGGAAGTGTCTCCCGCCGCAGTCTGAGGGAAAACTATGGAACTATCGCTCAGCGCTATATTCGGGGTTCCGCCTTGGAGGTCTATTCTGTAAATAAGTCTCGTATTATAACCTATAAGCCAGAGGCATTCCCCGTCCCATGTCATGTCTCTCGGGGAATTGTCCGGGTTTCTTATAAAATCTCCCGTATATATTCCGGCGGCTGGGTCAAACTTGTATATTTCCTGCCTTGTCGCCCCAAAGCCGGTATCTTCCGCGCACCAAAGATACTGTCCGTCGTATGCGAGTCCCATGGGTTGTTCGCCTTGCGCCGGTATAGTGTCGAAAGGAGTCCCGGCAACTGTATCTATTCCAATGAGTATGTTCAAGTCATGATACTGGGAAAGCCATATATTTCCTTCTGCAAAGGCGATTCCTCCTATGTAGTTGTTCACAGGACTGTTGAATGTGGAGATTACGCTGCCGTCTGAAGTGTCCACTTTATAAAACTTATCAGGATGATTTGCCGACGGTAAATCCATGAAAACCCAGAGATAGTTTCCGTCAAATGCAAGACCCTTGACATAATAGGTTCCGCCGGGAATAAACGGCACGGGAATGCTGTCTAATACTGCTCCGTCTGATGTGTCTAACTTCCATATCCAGTCGGAATTGGTAGAAGAAGTGCTCAGCCAAAGATTTTCTCCGTCAAACGCCAAACCGTAAGGATAACTCGGAGAAGGAACAGTCTTGACCACGCCATCGGAAAAGGACAACAAAACGGTTAAAAGCAGAAACATTCAGACCTCCTTGCGTTTGCATCCTAAATAATATAAAACATTTTACATCATTATTCTCTTTATTAAAACAAAGACGAGGTCTAAATGAAGATTCTTGCTGTCAGAGCAGACGGGCTCGGAGACCTGATTCTTACCCTTCCGGCTCTCGAGATAATATCTTCCGTTTTCCCGGGTGCTGACACGCATGTTCTCGTCCGGGACGACTTGACAGTCGTGACTGAAAATTTTCCTTTCGTCTCAAAGACAATACCTCTTTCCTTGTTCAATAAAAGCACCTTCCCCAAAGAAAGATACGATATGTCAGTTTTTTTCAGGTTTAATTCAGAAATAGCTTTTAAAATTTTCCGCATCTGTAAAAGAAGGCACGGAAGGCTTTCCGCGCCTTTGTCTTTCCTGCTTCTAAACAGAGGCATGAGGCAGAGAAGGTCAAGATCTGAAAAAAACGAAGCTCAATATAATATAGACCTTGTTCGCCACGCTTCTGGATCCGATGTTAGGGAAGAACCAAAGCCGAGAGTTTTCTTTGATATAAAAGAATTTTGTGTTCCCTCTTGTGATTATGCAGTATTAAGTCCGCAGATGAAAGGGAGCGCAAAAAATCTCGATGATTCGATTTATGCTAAAGCGGCTCAAATTTGCGCAGATTCAAAACTCGATGTCGTTTTGACCGGGACTGGTGCCTGTCCTGTAACACGCGATATTAAAAACAAACTCAAAGACAGATGTTCGGACCTGTCCGGGAAAACAGATTTGCGCGAACTCGCTTTCGTGCTCTCGAAATCAAATATTGTCATTGCTCCGAGCACAGGGACTCTGCACCTTGCAAACGCCCTCGGGAAAAAAATCTTCTCCGTGTTCCCTAAATCGGGGGCGACTTGTTTCAAAAGATGGCACCCTTGGAAATACAGCGGGATAATCTTAACCTGTGAAGCCGGTAAAAGAAATACTCTTGATGTTCCGGAAAAAACTCTGGAAGAATCTCTTCTAAATCTTCTTAAAAGCTGATGAGCCGCCAAAGGGCGGCTCGGAATATTTATATTTTTTTAGTCTGTCTGCCAGACTATCAAAACATGTCTTTTCTTGCCCGGGTCTTCCCAAAATACGGGCTTACCATCAGCTCCGAAAGATACCAGGCAATACTTCGGCGGAAGTATAAAAAGAGCTACATCGCCCGGATTTTGAGTCCTCCCTGCGATCCATGAAGTGTCGCTGTCGTCATCCTTGCTTATAAACGAAGGTTTGAAGCTGTTTTCAGCGTATTCGTAATAAGAGAAGGAGATGTAGGGCTTTTCGACCACAAGGCTGTCTCTCGGAGTCGGTCTTCTCTGCCCTCTGCTGACCTGGAGTTCTGGCGGGTCGGGCCAGATAAATTTTATGTATATTGATCCTGTTCTTTCGTCTTCTATCGGTAGTTCGGGATGATTTGATAAAATGTAACTCGCCACAGTATAATTGTAGAGCCAGCCGGAAAATTTATCCTCTTCCTCCGGCGGAACTGTGTCGAGATGAAAGATTTTCTTTTCAGGGGTTATCGAAAGAGTGAGAGAAGGAGTTTTGTCTCCGCTTTCCCATGCGTCGTATCTGACTCTGCCGGTCGAAGGGTCGATAAATATCAACGTGGAATCATCGAGGACCCGTGGGACATTATCCTCTAAACCAGCTTTTTCCCACATAAGATAAACTTCGCTGGGAGTCTCCATCACCCACATGCCTCCGCCGGCAGTGTCCCAAACAACAGGCAGGGGCAGGTTCACTTCCACTGCTGAAGATTCCGCTTTGAACACGTGTATTTGAGAAGTTCCCTGCGTGAAAGGATTTTGAATTCCCGGCACTACATACTGCCTGAAATCCTCTATAGATGAGGGTAGTTCCGAAGTGTAAATCCAGCTTTTTTTGCTCTCATCCCAGTGAGAAACCGATTTTTCATACATGAAACGTTCTACGGCTTTTCTGACAGTGTAGAGATTCGATCTCGATTGTCTGAATTTCATCTCTGCCCTGAGAGCTTTTTGCTGTGGAAATACGAGAACCAAAACGAGCAGAAGTCCCAGAATAACTATGGCTAAATCAAGAAGAAGTCTGTAAGCTTTTCCCATTTTCCCTCCGTTTCACAGACATAACCGATGAAATCTAACTTTATCGAGCTTTTCTTTATCCCGATAAGTATATCTTTTTTCCGATATAAAATCCATAAAACATTAAATCTTATCGATGCTTTAGGTCATTCGGTGAAATTAATCGGAATCACCGTCTGTGATTCAACGGGATTTCCGTCTTCTGTTGCCGGCTGGAATTTTGCTCCCATCGCGGCATTTCTCGCCTCGGCGTCGGCAACCGGATTGCCTGACGATCCAACAACTTCCGCTGAAATGACCGTGCCGTCCGATCCAATATTAACTCTGACAAAAGCTCTCGTTATCCCCATTCCCTGAACCGCTTCGGGAAGCCTTGCGACCGGAAGCCTCACAGGAGTGGGGTTTGTTCTGACAACTTCTCTCGCCGGCTGAGTGTCGACGGGGACTGATACTTCTGCTGTCGTGTCTTCTACTGTTGTCTCTATGAGAGCTCCGGTTACTGTAGTCACTGTAACCGCTGTATCGACTTCGGGTTGAGTTTCCGCCGTGTCAACTTCAGGTTCCGGTGTGGTCAATGCCGTATCTATAACGGCTTCTTCTCCAGCGGCAACGGCAGCTTCAAGAGCTTCTCCTGCCGCCGCGAGTTCTATTATTCCCGTGTCCGATAGGGCAGAGCTTGTGTCAGCAAGAGCGAGAGACCCTGTTGAAGCCGCGCCTCCTGAAAAATACATTTCCTGAAGGGACAATGCGGCGATTTTTTCTCCGCTCCCTATTCCCTGCACATTGTTTTCAACGGCAATAAGTTCATAAGGGGCGAAAAGAAAAGTATAGGGTTGCTCTTCGAGAACTGTTTTCTGAAATGCATCCCAGGCTTTTTTAGCCTGTCTTCTGTCGAGCATGGCAGTCGCTTCCGTCAGAAGAGAATCCACTTTAGGAGAGGAAAAAGACGAAAAATTTATAGATCCTTCGCTTCCGAAAGCTTCTTTGGGGTGTATAACTCCCTCGTCAACGAAAGCGTAGTCGAGGATATACCCGCTGTATCCTCCGAAATAGAGTTGAGATTTGACATATTTCTGCGTGTATGAAAGGTTTATACCGGTCGTGACATAAACAGAGCACATGAGGCCGACTTGGCCTAAATCTTCAGATACTCTATCGAGTATTGCCTTCCCGGACTGGTCAAATGCCATCAATTTCACGACTAATATTTCTCCATCGTATTTTCTTGCAAAAATCGAATCTGCCGGAATATTCCTCATCTCTCTTCTTCCCGGCCTGACCTCGACAGTCTCCGGCTTAAAAGACGTGTAAACCCACTGCCTCTCTTTCAAACCGAGCGAATCAAGTATCATGTTGGCAAGCGAAACGTCATATCGAACGGGTTCGAGCTCGGAATTTTGAGCCCAGAACTTAGAAGAAAGAGGAGAAGCGGGAATTCTTCCCTGCCCTCCGAGAAATTCCTGAATTATGCCTTCCCTGTCTATCGCGGCAGTCAGGGCATATCTGAAACGGGATATACTGAAAGGTTCAACTTTCGTCGACCAGCCTATGGCATAATACCTCTTTCCTGCCTGGTCTAACTGAAGGGAAATGCCCTCATAATTTCCAAGCCTTGAGACGTAAGAGGGAAAAACATTCATAGCCAGGCTGATTTCTCCTCTTTCAAAAGCTCTGACCATTTCGCCGGATGTTCTGTAAAATACGAAATTTATCGAGTCGAAAGCAGGCCTTCCTCTGTAATATTGGTCTGAGTAAGCGAGAGTAACGCTCTCTCCGGGTTTTCTTTGGATAAATCTGAAAGGGCCATTGGTGACAGTAGCTTCCGGATTCATGCCGAATCCGGTTCTGATGAAATCATTCCATGTTTTAACCCCTGTCAGTGCATGCGAGGGCAGAGGGTAAATATCGCTGTCGACAAGTTCGTTGGCGTAGGGCTGTTTGAAATTGACTTTTACTGCGTATTTTCCCAGAATCTCGACATGAGAGATATTTTCAAGAAAAATCCTGTAAGGAGTTTCGACATCTTTGTTCTGGATTATGAAATCGTATGTGAACTTGACGTCAAAGGCAGTGACTTCGGTTCCGTCAGACCATTTGACGCCTTTCCTGATGTAATAGACTATCGCGCCTAAATCCTCTGAGAATTCCCATCTTTCAGCCAGAACGGGAAGGAATTTGCCGTCAGAATTTCTGGTTGTCAAAGGAAGAAAAAGCTGTTCGGCTACTGGGTTTTTCCCCGTAAAAATGGGGTGAAGGGGTTGATTGGATCTGGGAATGTCACTTCCCGTCAACCCTACCTTTAATATTCCGCCTTTGTCTCCCGTAAGAGATTTTACGGGGTTTTTCGAGCATCCCGTCAATGTCATGATAAAAAAGGCGACAAAAACCGCTATAAAAACCGTCCGGAAGTTCTTCATGCCTTCCCCCTTGAAAGCGTTATGCTTTTTTTTGTTTTGAACTGTATTTTTTCATAAACCTTTCAACCCTGCCTGCGGTGTCGACAAATTTCTGTTTGCCCGTAAAATAAGGATGGCAAGCAGAGCAAATTTCAACACCGAACGATGCTCTGGTCGAGTATGTTTCAATTACATTTCCGCAAGCGCATGTTATTTTACAACTCCCGTATTTAGGATGAATTCCCTTTTTCATCTGTCCTCCTGATTATACTACCTGCTATTGTTATTTTTTATTCCGCTTATTGCATTTGCCCGGATTATTAAACCCGCCTCCTAAGATTATACCTTTTTTTTTGATAAATCAAACGGCAAAAATCAGCCGTTCATGGAATTGAGAAATTCGTCGTTCGTTTTTGTCTTTCTTATTTCTTTTATGAGTGTTTCCATCACTTCCACGGGAGTGAGATCATTGAGAAACTTTCTTATCACCCAAACTCTCTTGAGTTCTTTTTCAGAAAGAAGAAGTTCTTCTTTCCTCGTGCCGGACTTATTGAGATCGACGGCAGGGAAAATTCTCTTGTCGGCGATTTTCCTGTCGAGGACAATTTCCATATTGCCTGTTCCCTTGAATTCCTCGAAAATCACCTCGTCCATTCTGCTTCCGGTGTCAATAAGCGCCGTGGCGAGAATCGTGAGACTCCCTCCTTCCTCTACATTCCTCGCCGCTCCGAAAAACCTTTTAGGTTTATGAAGCGCGAGAGAATCAACTCCCCCCGAAAGAGTTTTACCTGAATGCGGAATAACCGCATTGTGAGCTCTGGCGAGTCGTGTTATTGAATCGAGGAGAATGACCACGTCGTATTTCATTTCTACCAGCCTTCTTGCTTTCTCAAGGACGATGTTCGCAACCTGAGTGTGATGCTCGGAAGGTTCGTCAAAAGTGGAGCTGATGACTTCGGCGTTCACGGATCTTTTCATGTCCGTTACTTCTTCAGGCCTTTCGTCTATCAAAAGAACTATGAGTATGCACTCCGGCTGATTAGCAAGTATTGAGTTGGCTATCTGCTGGAGAAAAATTGTCTTTCCGGCTTTAGGCGGGGACACTATAAGACCTCTCTGCCCTTTGCCGATAGGCGCGAGAAGGTCGATAATACGCATGGAAATGTTGTCCTCTGAATCGTTGTTTCTTTCGAGAACAAGCCTTTCCGTTGGATATAGCGGCGTCAAATCGTCAAACATAGTCCTGTCTCTCGAGGAAGGCGGTTCCTTGAAATTTATGAGTTCGACAGAGACCAGCGCGTCGTTTTTTTCATTGGTTTTAGGGGGACGGGCGTATCCGACAACAGTGTCACCTATTTTCAGATTGTATTTGTCAATGATATTTCTTGTGACATAGACATCGTAAGGGCTCAAAGTGTAGTTATACCTCGAAAATCTTATAAAACCGTAACCGTTAATGACGTCAAGAACACCTTCGACTTTTCTCAGTGTGTCTTTCAGTATCATTCTCGGTTTTTCCCTGAAAGTATCCGCCGAGGGTTCGCCTTCCCGGGTATGAGAGACAGCGTTTTCAACAAATCCCGAAACTTCCTGTTTTTTAAGGTCCGTTTGTTTTTCCTTGACCTGTTCTTTCGCGAATTCTCCGGTATCTTCAGGCGGGGCTTCATCCGAAATCTGAACTTCAGCGGAAACCTCCGTATTTTCAATGTCTCTTTCCGGTTTTTTCTCTTCTTTTTGAATTTCGGCTTTTTTTACCGTTCTCGTTTTTCTTTTTTTAATCTTTATCTCTTCCGAAGCGCCGGCTTCGGCGGTTTCCGGTGTATTGTCCGCGATGTTCATGATTTTGAGCTGTCTCCTTTTTGTGAAAATTTCAAAATAAAGAATAAATCAGATATAATAAAAGAAATCTTAACCCGGGATTTTCTAAAGTTTTGGTACTGTATTTTTTACCATTATCATCGTCTTGTCAATGATTTTTTTAGCTAAGGATTGTTCTCAAACAAAGCAATAATTTTTGAAGCTGTTTTCGATATCGAAGACAGCTCCGTAAAATACGGGGAGCTTCTGCCCATGTCGCTGAGAACTGATTCTGCATGCTTTCTTATGAAAGCCGCTTTTTCCCTGATTCCCTCTGCACCGGTTTCATTCCCTATACTTACTTTGTTCCTGCCCCAGACATTCTCCGAAGGCAAAAGGAAACGGCTTTTGATTTGTGTCATCGATTCGAGGATCCGGGGCAATTCTTCAGCGGAAAGATTTCTAAAAAAAGACAGATCAGGTTCTTCTCCCTTGATGATTGAAAGTTTTTCATCGAACGCCACAATAACATCAAAATGTTCGGATTTAACTGCTTCGCGCCTGTAGAAAAAAATCATTTTGTAAAAAAGCGATATAGTCTGCCACATGCCGCGGTTATCTACTGGGTTTTCAGAAAGAATAAGCGCATATGGATTTAGAGGTTTGTCTCCGAGGATATAGAATTTATATGGAGGGTTTTCAAAGTAAAACAATCCTTCAAAATCTTTTTTGGACAGTTCTTTCAGCGAAATATTCGGCACAAGGTTTTTTGGAACAGCTTCAGTGTTTGACTCGCAGAGGCTTAGGCCGCCGCTTAATGTTCTGAGATAGATTCCTATTTTTTCCGCTCCTGAGGACAAGAGCATTTCAGCAAAGTTTGCGTTTATTTCAAACGGTTTCTCCGCTAAGTTTGCCGAACTTTTCAGCGCAATTTCAATGTAGTTCAAAAAAACCTTCCTTAAAATACTTTTTACTTATATTATTTCTTGATATATCATTGTGTCAAGATGCTACTTGTCAATTTTGTTAAGGAGGATTTATGAGCGATCTCGGCAACACCATAAGGAACGCCGGAGACTGGTTGGCAAAACATATCCCCGGATTTGCCGGTTACATAAAGAGAGAGGAGAGAAGAAGAGCGGATAAGCTTTACAGGGATTATCTCGCTTCGAAAATGACGCAGAGCCGCGCTCATCTTTCCAGAGCAACTGTTGTCCTCACGGACAGTCAGGATTTCGCTTCCCTGAAGACCGTTTCAAGAATAGACGCAAAACTCGAAACAAATACGGACAGAATCAGGCTTGCTGATTACGGATACACAGGCTGGTTCGACCTTGTCCAGATAGACCAGGACCAGCTCGCGCAGCTCTACGAATTTGACGTCAACCTTGCAAGGTTCGTAGATGAAATTTCAGAATCCTGCAAAAAACTTGAATCTGTAAAACCCGAAGAGACCGCCCTGATATTATCAGGGCTCAGCGAAACCATAGACTCCCTCGAAGAAAAATTGAAAGAAAGAGACAATCTTTTCATCAACGGTATTAAAAGAGGAGAAGGATAATGGCATTTAATCTTAAACTGATGGACATAATCGAATACCACGACCCGACAGGCGATATTATGGTTCACAGGGTCCCTGAAGAAGGCTCTGCAGAAACCAAACTCGGAAGTCAGCTGATCGTGAGAGAAGACCAGAAGGCTGTATTCTTCAGAGACGGCCAGGCGCTCGACGTCTTCGGACCCGGAAAACACGTTTTAACAGCGGCGAACCTGCCTGTATTGACGAAATTCGTAGGCGCTCTGTTCGACGGAAGAAGCCCTTTCCGAACAGAAGTAATTTTCGTCAACACAAAAACGTTCACCAACTCAAAATGGGGAACGCCAGAACCAATACCTTTCAGAGACAAGGAATTGAAATTCGTCAGAATAAGGGCATTCGGGGCTTATTCCGTGAGAATCATCGAAGCTCAGCTGTTTGTCAACAAAGTCGTCGGTTCACAGGGAAGGTATGCCAGGGAGCAGATAGAGGATTTTCTAAGAAATATAATAATCGCAAGATTCGCGGACTTTCTCGGAGAAGTTGCATCCAAAGGCGTTTCGATTTTCGATCTTGCCAGCAATTACGACGAAGTAGCAATAGGCGCTAAATCCAGAATTCAGAATGATTTCGAAAAATACGGCTTAGAGATGACGGACTTTCTTATAAACGCTGTCAGCCTGCCCGAAGCCGTTCAGAAAATGATAGACGAAAGAGCTTCAGTCGAAGCAATGGGCGGACTCGGAGGGTTTACTCAGTATCAAGCCGCCAGCGCTCTGAGAGATGCAGCTAAGAACGAAGGCGGCGGAGCCGGAGCGGGAATGGGCATTGGAGCAGGCCTTGGGATGGGCATGATGATGCCCGGCATGATAAATCAGGCTATGCAGGGAAGCACTCAGACGCAGGGAACAAAACCCTGCCCTCACTGCAACGCGGCTTTACCCATGGGAGCTGTTTTTTGCTCAAACTGCGGAAAACCTCTCCAGGTTACAAAAACCTGCCCTCACTGCAGCAATCAGATTCCCGGTGATGCAAAATTCTGCCCTAACTGCGGCAAGGAAACCACCCCGCCGACAGTGAATTGTCCTCATTGCGGAAAACCGATTGCGGCAAACACGAAGTTCTGCCCTGAATGCGGAAAACAGACATCCCAATGAACTGACGGGAACAGAACAACTATGAAAAAATACAAATTTCTCCTTATTGTTTTTTCACTTTTTTTAGCGGCAGGGCTTGAAGCTTATTCTTTTTCAGTCTCTCCCGGCATATCCATACTTTCGTCAAAGTATTTTGACAACGGGAGGGTTTTAACCCTCGGAACTTCGCTTTCCAAAAAATACGCCGGCTTTTCTCCGGGGGCAGATTTCTCCTTAATTCAGGCCGATGGAGCTTACAGAGAAGATCTTTCCCTGAATATTTTCCTTCTCAAAGCAGGCTTATCAAGGCACCTTTTCAATTTAACACCGAGAAACAAACTCTCTTTTTCTTTTTCATACGGACTTTCCCAGTTACGCGTAAAAACAAAAAACGGATCGGAAAGTTCTTTCGTTTCCTGGGTGATCCCCGCGATTAAATTGAAGTTCGATCTCACTGAATCGCTTGGTCTCTTTTCGGATCTGTCCTACGGGTATTCACTCGACAACTCCAACTCGTCCCTGATACTTCTCAGTTTGGGACTTCAACTTTCGAGGTGATCCATGAAGAATTTATTTATAATTCTCGCAATCTCCTTTTTTCTGACCCAATGCTCCTCCGAAAGCCCTCTTTCAAGGCTATCACAAGAGTATTTCCCTCTTCCGGACACAAGCAGTTATTGGAATTACAAAGATACGCTCGGAAACAGCGCCTCTGTTTCAGTCGAATCGTTTAATTTTCTCTACCAGGGTAGATACTGCTCTGTTTGGGATTTCAACGGAACTTATTTCTATGTCTGGAAAGACGATGGAAGCATCAAAACACATAAAAATTTGACAAGGGATTTTGCCGGAACTTCTTATGTTGTTGAAAACCGCTGGGCTGATTTTTTAAAACTTCCTCTTTTGGAGGGAGATTTATGGACCGATGTCTATACCAACAACATAAACATTGCCGGAGATCCTTATTCCATAGAGATTAAAACAACTGTTTCTGTCAGGCTCCTTGAAAACTTCACTTGTCCCGAAGGTTCTTATGAAAACTGCTACAGGATAGATATCAATCGCAACATTCGCGAATCTTCCGCTCTTTTGGGAAATCAAAATTCTTCCGAATACAAATCTTATGTTCTGGCGCCTTCAAAGGGCATTGTTTTTTTCAGCGATTCCACCGGAGAATATTATCTCTCCGAGCTGGAGCTGATATAAGGACTATATATAGTTAAGCGTTTTTAATCGGGCAATTTTGAGTTGCAGCATCCCCGCAAAAGGATTAGAATACTTTTTTGTTAGACCAAACTTCATAAAACGGGAGGGTGCATGAAGAGCAAATCTGTGTTGTTGCTGTTGATCGCAACAGCTTTACTAATTCCGCTTTCGACTTTGAGCGGAAGAGTCAGCCTTGACGGTTCCGGAGGATGGTTCAGGATACCATCGGCATATAACCTCGGAAAAGGGACTTTTACAATAGGGACGAGGATAATGCTCAATTATTACGCGTTCGAAGACTCGTTTCCCACAACACTTGTTTACTATGACACAACATGGGTTGGACCCGTCTTCACTGTTGACACGACTACCCGAGACACCGTAGTCAGAACCGGCGACGCTTTGACGTGCATAACTGTTCCGTTCGGAATTTCCTATGCTCTAACTGATTTTGACGAAATCGGCATAACCTCGGTTTTTTATTTCGACCAGTTCCTCGCCCAGCCTATACACATAAGACCTGACAATCCCGGGATCATTGAAAACGATTCTCTTGGAACTTTCCAGTATTTCGGCAGAGCGAACATAAAAAGCACATCCATCGGAGATATTTCTCTTTTCTATAAAAGAACAATTCCGGTCAATGAAAAATTCACTCTCGGCGGAGTCACTCAGCTTATTTTCCCAACTGGTCCTGAGAAAAGCGACTCTTTAGTCCGAAGAACCACCCCGGACAGCGTTATGAACGACGACAGTGAGATAAGCTGGAGCGGCGGATTGTTCAGGACATTCAGACAGGGATTCGGCGCCAGCGTCAGCCTCGTGGGATCTTTCAAACCTATTCCGGAATCGCCTTTTTCTTTTTCCGGCGTCTTGGGATACACATATCTCGGATACAGCAAATACCAGACTTTACTCATAGGGCTCGGAGCTTCTTTCAAAGGCAAATATTTCGAACCTTTTGTCGAAGCGACCGGAACTTTTGTTTTGTCTCCCGACAGCGTAGCCAGTCCTCTCAGGCTGACTCCCGGACTGCGTTTTACATCTCTTCCGGGCCTCTACCTTGACATAGCATACGATTTCAGGCTTACATCCAACGACAAAACAAACGTCGAGAGCTACGCTTTTTGCCCGGAATGGCTGGCTTCTGTCGGATTCGGATGGTCATATGACTTCATACCCGACCGTCCGAGACTCGCGTGGATAGCGGGAAAGATTTCCGACATAAAGACGATGTCGGGAATAAGCGAAGCCATGGTGACATTCAGCGACACTACGGCAGATGAATATATGTTCTCTTCTATCGTCACCGACGAAAGCGGGGAGTGGTTTGTAGCTGACATTCCGGCTCCGAGATTTTTCGAAGTTAACGTCAGCGCAGAAGGTTATTCAGCCGTCAATCCCAGGCCGATTTTCGTCTATCCCGGAGACTCTCTGACAGGAATAGATTTCACACTTGATAAAGAACTCGGAAAGATAGAAGGAATCGTCTATGAGATAAAATCCGACGCCTCGACCGCGCCGATAACAGCTTCGGTGAGAATTTCAGGAGACACTACTCTCACGATAGCAACCGACGAAAACGGCAGATTCGATGTAACTCTTCTTCCGGGGTCATATACTTTCGAAGCATACGTCGCCGGATACATTCCGTCCAAAAAGGACTTCAACCTGGCGAGCAAACAAGTTTTGGTCACTGAATTCAACCTGCTGAAGGAAAAAGCCGAGCTCGTATTCCACAACATCAATTTTGAGGTCAACAAAGCCGACATTCTGCCGGAATCGTATCCGATTCTCAATCAGGTCGCCAGACTGCTCAAAGAAAACATGGAAGTCAAGATTGAAATTCAGGGACACACGGACAGCGACGGAAGCAACGCGCACAACCAGCAGCTATCCGAAGCGAGAGCCAATTCTGTTCGCAACTACCTCATAAACACTCAGGGTATTTCCCCAGAAAAGCTTCTCGCCATCGGATACGGCGAATCGAGGCTCATGATTTCTCCGGAGAGATCGAGAGATGACAAGAGGATGAACAGAAGAGTGGAATTTCACGTCATTGAAAATTAAGCGAGGTGAAAGATGAAAAAATATCTGATCGCATTTATGTTTCTCCTCGTCTCTTCGGCTCTGTCGGCTGTTCTTCCAACGAGAACTTTAAGCGTCGAGACGGGTTATATACTTCCTCACAGAGATTCGAAAATAGGAATAGGTGACGTCGCTGTAGGCCTTTACGATTATTTTCAGATCGGATCGAATTCGCTTCTCGATCTTTTTCTCGTCCCCAACGTAAAGGTAAAAGGCGGCGGTTTTATAGGCGAACTCCCGTTTTCTGTCTCTGCAGGAGCTTATTACTGGGATTTTCTGGGATATTCTCCTTTGCTCTCCCAGAGCACGAATAGAGTTCTGACAGATGAACTCACCGGGACTATGACAGGAAAACTTTGGGGATACGGCTTTTTCTTCGGAGGAAGCTATCTGTTATCCGAAAAACTCGGTTCTATTCACATAGGGTATGAAATAGACAAAGTCCTGACCGATATCAGGGGTATTGGCGATTTTTCAATAGACCCGAGGGAATACGTCGAGAACACGGATATATACCTCATCAGCCCGAGAGTTTGGGGCGAAGTCGACTCCTGGCACCAGACCGTGACTCTCGCCAACGATCTCTCCTTCGGAGTGATAAAGACCTATACAGAACTCGGTTACGATTTTTCTCTGAAAAAGCTTAAATGGGGCGCCGGGTTCGGCATCAACGCCGCTTCCAACTGCGAAATAATACTCGGAGTTGTCGGTCCCGGAGTCGAGATAGACGAGGTCAACACCGGCGTGGTTCCTGTAGTTCAGGCTATTTGGAACTTCGACTTCATGGAGGAATAATGAACAGAAAATTATTTTTTATGATTATTGTGCTCGCCGCCGTCACGCTGATAGGCTGCAACACGATAATTCACATAACGAGCAGATCAGACCCGAAATCTCTCAGCACTAATGTCGGTGGCAGATTAAACAAACCTTACGACTGGAGCAAAGTTTCCGGCCTAGACATACCTGAAGACATTTCTATGAAACTTGTCAGAGCGCATTTTTACGGTCATGTCTCCTTGAGCGTGGACTCCGGCGCCGTTGACTCTTTGAGGCCCAGCACAGTCTATGTCTTTTTGAGCAAAACGGACTCAACAGATGTCCCTATGGACACGAACATCACCCTGCCCCCTACCAATCCTGTTTACGACAGGGATAAACACAGGCTGATTATAGTAATAGACTTTGCGCCTCTCAGCCCTCTCGGGGATTCAGCCGACTTCACGATTAACGCCGATTTGAACAAAGACGACCTGAACTGGGCGGACAAGATCTTCAAATCGAGAGAGGATTTCTACGTGAAAGCCGTTCTCATTCCTCCGATAACAAATGTCGCGGTTCAGACGGATGTGACAGCTTTTGTAGACGAATCATATTTCGAAGTCGATTTCGAAAAAGAGACAGGGGGGCTTTTCCCTCTCCTTTTCTGGTTCTGACCTTACATAAGGGGAAGCTTCTCGAAGCTTCCCCTTAATTTTTACAATGAAATACTCTGATTCAGGCGTAGATATAGAAAAAGCCGAAAGTGCCCTTTCGAGGGTGAAAAAACTCGTCAAGACGACTTTTAACGACAGAGTCGTCCAGGACATCGGCAATTTCGGCGCCTTGTTTTCCGCGGGAAACGGCAAGTATCTGGTGTCATCGGCAGACGGAGTCGGGACAAAACTCAAAGTGGCTTTCGCAACTGATACTCACTCTACAGTCGGGCAGGATCTTGTCAATCACTGCGTCAACGATATTCTGACGCTTGGGGCGAACCCTCTTTTCTTTCTCGATTATTTTGCTTCGGGAAAGCTCGAAGAAAAGACGTTTGAAAGCGTAATGCAGGGACTCGTCGAAGGCTGCAGAAAGAATTCCTGTTGCCTAATAGGAGGAGAAACGGCAGAAATGCCAGGTTTTTATAAAGACGGAGAATATGATATAGCCGGATTCATAGTAGGAGAAGTTCAAAGAGAAAAAATAATCGGCTCTCAAAAAGTATGCCAAAACGATCTAATCTACGGATTCGAATCTTCAGGACTGCACACCAACGGGTTTTCTTTGGCGAGGATGATTCTCAATAAAAACAGAATTAAATTTTCAGATTATCAAAAGGACTTTTCAAGTTCATGGGGAGAAGCTCTCCTGAAAGTCCACAGAACTTATTTTCCGCTCCTGAAGGATCTTCTGGCGGAAGGAGATACAATCTCTTCGATGGCTCACATTACAGGCGGAGGAATCGGGAAAAACCTTAAAAGATCAATACCTCACGGCCTCGACGCAGTCATTGAAGTCAATTGGCAGATACCCCCTTTGTTTCAAGCCCTTGAGAGAATCGGAAAGGTCCCTGAAGATGAAATGTTTCTTGTTTTCAACATGGGGATGGGCATGCTGTGTTCAGTTCATGAGTCAAAATCCGAAAAATTTGAACATTATCTTCTAAAAAAGGGCGAACCCATCCATAGAATCGGATATTTTGAAAAAGGAACGGGCGAGGTCAGGATTGCAAAGGATTAAAAACGACAAAAGAGAGATTTTTTTTCTTTTCTTGATAGCCAAAAGGAAACCCGAAAACGCCCTTGCTTTTATCCGGCATACAATCTCCGAGGCTAAAAATCAATGGGGCTTTGCTTCTCCTGCGGTTTTCAGGCACTGGGGGATTCTAAAAATCGAAGATTTAATGGATTACGCGGCAACGCTTCAGGGCTGTTCCGGTTTTGATTTTAGCGGACTGCAGAAATTAAGAGACATAAAAATCGAAGATGTTTTTAACCCATGACTTGTTAAAAACTCAGAATCCGTTATATTTCATTTATAAAACACAAATAATCTGCGGTCTTTACCTCGGTTATCTTATGAGATAGAATTTTTAAAAAGATCAGGATAAATATGAAGTTATATGTTTTAAGGAGAAGCGACTGAATGTATAGATTACACGACGAATCCCCTTTAATGGATATTGTCGTAAAAAAGACAACAATAGTTATAACTGCCGAAGTTCCCGGATTGAAGGGCGAAGACATAGTCATAAGATTATTCGGAGATAAACTGACTTTGACTTCAAAAGTTTCACCCGCTGCTACATTTGAAGGAAAATATATTTTGATGGAAAGATGCCATAGACCCCTGAACAGAACCATAACTCTACCCCAGAAAATTGACCCAGATTCCATTAAGACCAACCTTTCAGGCGGAATTCTCACTATACATCTTTCTGTTGTGAAGGAGGCTCTTTCTGCAAGGACAATCCAGCTACTCTGAAAAAAATCCTCTGCCTGCAGTCCCGCCGGTGATTTTACCTCTTCTGGTTCTCGAAAAGCAGATAATATATCCAAATCTGCCTCTCGTGGTAATCGTTTCAAGGCAGAAAGATATCGACATGATAAACGATATTCTCAAATCAAGGGATAAGACGCTTGTGGCAGCACTCAAAAAAGAAGATTTACCCGAAGGATCTTCCCCTGAAAAATACATATTCGACACTGGCGTGATTTCTCTTGTGACAAAACTCATGAACTACGACGACAATTACAGGATAATAATTCAGGGAAGAAAGAGAGTCCGCATTAATAAAATAGTCGAAGAAGAAAAATTCACTAAGGCGGAAGTTTTTTCTATCGAAGACTCTAATGAAACCGGAGTAGAAACAGAAGCGCTCCACAGGTCACTGCAGAACACTTTCATCGACCTGATTGAGGAGACTCCTGCAATACCTCAGGAACTGAAGATTGTCATAAAGGAAATCGACAAACCCGGGAGCCTTGCCGATTTTGTCTCCATGCACATAAATATGGATATTTCAGACAGACAAAAAATACTCGAAACTCCCGATGTCCGCGAAAGAATAAGATTTGTTCTTGAAAAAGTAATAGACGAATTAGAAATTGCCAGAGTCGCTTCCAAGATAAGGAAAGACGTCGAAGAAAAAGCTGAAGACAGCAGAAAAGAGTATTTTTTAAGAGAACAGATGAAGGCGATAAAAAAAGAACTCGGGGAAAAAGACGATTCTATAAGGGAAATTAGCGACCTGCGTGAAAAAATACAAAATACAAATCTTTCAGAAGAGGCTCTAAAAGCCTGCCAAAAAGAAGTCGAAAGGCTCAATCAGATGCCTCCTGCCTCGGCAGAATATTCAGTATCAAGAACATACATCGACTGGATACTCGATTTGCCATGGGGAATATCCACAAAGGACAAAGCTAACATCAGGAATGCTAAAAACATTCTCGACGCCGATCATTACGACCTTAAGGATGTCAAAGAAAGAATACTCGAATTCATAGCCGTCAGAAAACTAAAAAGCGACGTCAAGAGCCCGATTATATGCTTCCTCGGTCCTCCAGGCGTGGGAAAAACTTCTCTTGGCCAGTCTATCGCGAAAACCCTGGGCAGGAAGTTCGTCAGATTTTCCCTCGGCGGTATAAGAGACGAAGCTGAAATAAGGGGCCATAGAAGAACATATGTCGGAGCGATGCCCGGCAGAATAATTCAGGGAATAAGAAGGGCGGAATCTTCGAACCCGCTTTTCATGCTCGATGAAATCGATAAATTGGGCGTCGACTTCAGGGGAGACCCCGCTTCAGCTCTTCTTGAAGTTCTCGATCCGGAACAGAACTTCAGCTTCAGGGATCATTATCTGGACCTCTCTTTCGACCTGTCAAAAGTTCTGTTTATTATGACCGCAAACACTACAGCGACTATTCCTCCGGCTCTTCTCGACAGGATGGAGATTATAGAACTGCCGGGTTACACCAACGAAGAAAAAATCGAAATAGCAAAACAGCACCTTTTACCTCGTCAGATAAGGGAAAACGGACTTGAAGACAAAAATATCTTTTTCGAAAATGAAGCCATTCAGACTTTAATATCTAACTACACTTTTGAAGCTGGCGTGAGAAACCTCGAGAGAAATATCGCAAGCGTATGCAGAAAGATAGCAAAAAAAATCGCATCTACCTCTTCTCAGAAAAGCAAATTATCCACTGTAACGGGAAAAACAATAACAAAGCTTCTCGGCCCTCCGAGACATGTCCATGAAAAAAAACTTGACTCTCCGCAGACAGGGATTTCGACGGGACTTGCCTGGACGCCGAACGGAGGCGAGATACTTTTTATAGAGTCAATCTTTATGCCCGGAAAAGGGAACCTGATTCTGACTGGTCAGCTCGGAGACGTCATGAAAGAATCCGCCATGGCGGCGCTGACGTATCTGAAGTCCATTATGGAGAATAAAAGCGGACCCGATGATTTTTTTAAGGACAAAGACTTCCACATACATGTCCCCGCCGGAGCCATTCCGAAAGACGGACCGTCCGCCGGAGTGGCAATTGTCTCAGCGCTTTACAGCAGGATAAACGGAATTAAACTGAAAAACGACGTAGCAATGACCGGAGAAATAACTCTATCCGGAAGAGTTTTGCCGGTAGGAGGCATCGAAAATAAAGTCCTCGCGGCAAAAAGATCTGGAATAAACACCGTGATTCTGCCGAAGGACAATGCCGCGGATTTTTCACAAATACCGCCGGAAAAGAAAAAAGGAATCAAGCCGATATTCGTCGACAGCATCGAAAAAGTTCTGAAAAACATCACATACAGAAAGGAAGAAAAAATTGATAAGCGATCTTCTAAAGCCGGAAAGCGTAATAATAAGCGAAGAAAGGCTTAATTTCGACAATGTCCTTGAAGCTCTCATAGGCGTATTAGACACGGAACCCGACTCTAAAATATCATTGAAGGATTTCCTTATTAAACGAGAAGAGCTTTTATCGTCAAAACTAGGCAAAGGGGTAGTGATATTCAGGGCTTGGCCTGCACCGATAGAAAATACTTTTTTTTCTCTCGGAATTTTTCATGCGGGTCTTGATATTGAACCGTTCGACGGCGAAGACATTAAAATCGCCGGTCTTTTAACAGCTCCAAAAGAGAGAGAAACCGAATACCACGAATATCTCGTCTCTGTCCTGCGGCTTTTCAATGAAAACTCTCTTCGTGACGACCTGCTTCTGTCTCGGGAGCCGTCGAAGATTATTGAACTGATTAATGAAGAGGAGACTGAATTTGAAAAATCAGTCTGACCTTTCCTGTTTTTCAACCTCTTACAGGGATTTTCTTTGCGGCGACATTGTTCTTTCAATGGCTGGCAGCAGAGTCAGGCTCTGCGGTTGGGTCAACAGTTTGAGAGAACACGGCGGCATCACTTTCGCGGATTTAAGAGACAGATCCGGAACCGTTCAGGTTGTTCTTCATCCTGACAAGGTAAAGCATTCATCTATCGGACTCGAATCTTTGATTTCAGTGGAAGGAGAAGTCAGAAAAAGGCCTGAAAATATGGTAAACAGGGAGATATCAACAGGATCAATAGAAGTTGAGGCAGACAGCTGTGCCCTCATTTCAGGCACAATCCCTCTTCCTTTTCTGCCGGAGGAAGATGTCCGGGCTTCTTTTGAACTCAGGCTAAAGCACAGATACATAGACCTGCGCAGGCATAAGATGTATAAAAATCTCCTGGTCCGACACATGACGGTTCAGGCGATAAGAGAATTTCTGAGCTCAAACGGGTTCATAGAAGTTGAAACTCCCTATATGACCGCGCCGACTCCTGAAGGAGCCAGAGATTATCTTGTCCCGAGCAGAATTCATTCGGGCAAGTTCTACGCTCTTGCCCAGTCTCCCCAGCTATACAAACAATTACTGATGGTATCGGGACTTGACAGATATTTTCAGTTCGCGCGGTGTTTCCGCGACGAAGATCTTCGTTCCGACAGACAGCCCGAACACACACAGATAGATATCGAAATGAGTTTCGTCAACCAGGACGATGTTCTTTTGACAGCTGAGAAAATGATTTATCATGTTTTCAAATCTGTTCTCGATCAGGACATGCAGATCCCTTTTCCGAGGATTAAATACGAAGAAGCCTTATCCAGATACGGCTCAGACAAACCGGACATCCGCTTCGGCATGGAACTTTCTGATGTAACCCCAGAGACAAGAAATACAGGCATGAAAATTCTCGATTCAGCTCCTTGTGTCATATCCTTTTTCGCTGACAATTTTCTTCCCTCGAGAAAGCAACTGGAAGAACTCGAAAAAACAGCGAAAGACAACTCGGCTAAAGGTCTTATGTGGGCTAAATTCGAAGAAAACTCAGTAACCGGTCCTCTTTCAAAATTCTTGACCCCCGAATTAAAATCTTCCCTTAACCCGGAAAAAAAAATTGGATGCTTTTTCGCGGCAGCAGGGGAGAGAGCCTCATCGTTAAAAGCCATGGGCGCTGTCCGTCTCGAAACAGCTAAAGCATCAGGAATAGTCAAATCCGGTTTTAGTTTCCTGTGGGTGACAGATTTTCCGCTTTTTGAAAAAAGCGAGAACGGCAATTGGGAGCCCTGTCATCATATTTTCACTATGCCTAACCCACAAGACCTTGAATATCTCGATGTGGACCCGGGAAAAGTCAGAGGACTACAATACGACCTTGTCCTGAACGGAGTTGAACTCGCGTCCGGGAGCATCAGAAACCACATTCCTCGCCTGCAGGAAAAATGCCTTTCAATCATAGGCCTCACAAAAGAACAGATAGAGAAACGATTCGGTTTTCTAATAAAAGCCTTTGAATACGCTCCTCCTCCTCACGGCGGAATAGCTCCGGGTATAGACAGACTCGTCATGATGATGACAGATTCAAAAAGCATTTCAGATGTCATAGCTTTCCCCAAATCTCTTCAAGCCACTGGAATCATGGAAGATTGTCCGAGGCAGATAGAAAATGAACTTCTGAAGGAGCTTCACCTTAAAACCGAAGGCGACGAAGAATGAAGGTCCTCCATTACCCCGATCCAATTTTGAAAACAAAAGCGCCTGACATAGAGGTTTTCGATTCCGATTTAGAAGATCTCGTTGAGAAAATGATTCCGGTAATGAAAGAACTTGACGGCGTGGGTCTCGCCGCAAACCAGATTGGCTTTTTGAAAAATTTATTCATTGTTCAGATGCCGAAAAGTGAAGTTTTGATTTTCGCAAATCCAAAAATTCTTTCCTTTTCCGAAGAGCTGGTATCCATGGAAGAAGGATGCTTGAGCCTTCCGGGCATCTATATAGACATACCAAGATCCAAATCCGTAAAAATCCAGGCCTGCGACTTAAACGGAAATAAGTTCGTTATGGAAGGCAGGAATCTTCTCGCCAGGGCTTTCTGCCATGAAACCGAACACTTAAACGGCAAAGTTATACTCGACCATCTCAGTTTTGAAGACAGGTTGAAATTTGAAACTCAGCTCAGCTCGAGAAAAGCTTTCTGAAAAAACATTTAGAGTCAAACTGATTTTAATTGTTTTTTAACACTTCCCTTTTATAATTTATATATCTTCGATTAAAAAAGTTTGAAAGGAGGTCTCATGCCCTGTCTTTTGATTTTTGCGGCTTTTTGGGTAGTGTTTTTCTTTTTCTACATCCTCAGAGGAATAAGGGTGGTCTACCAATACGAAAGAGGCGTGGTTTTCACGCTGGGAAAATACAGTCACTTAAAAGAACCCGGAATGAGATGGGTTTTCCCGATTTTTCAAAACATGAGACGGGTCGATATCAGGATAAAAACTGTTGACGTTCCGAGACAGGAAGTCATTACTAAAGACAACATACCCATTCTCGCGAATACTGTCGTGTATTTTAAGGTTGAAAACCCAGTGAATGCTATAATCAAAATTGACGACTATGTTTACGCCGTAAGGCAGTTCACTCAGGCGGCGCTCAGGGACATTGTCGGAAACAATGAACTTGATTTCGTCTTGACAGAAAGAGTGCAGGTCGCCGAAAGCATTCAGAGCATTGTAGACGCTGAAACAGACGAGTGGGGCGTGGATATTGAATCCATCAAAATACAGGAGATAGAACTGCCCGCCGAAATGAAAAGAGCTATGGCAAAGCAAGCCGAAGCAGAAAGAGAGAGAAGGGCGGTCATTATAGCTTCAGACGGAGAATTGAAGGCATCGGAAAATCTCAGACAGGCAGCCGAGACGCTTTCTAAAAACCCCGCAGCTCTTCACTTGAGAACCCTCCAGACTATAAGGGACATCGCGGCAGATCCTTCCGAAAAGATAATCCTCTACCTGCCTTCCGATATAGCCGCTTTAGTCAAAAATATTTCTCCCTGAAGGGATTATTAAAAAATGCTCGACAGCAGAAAAAGATACCTTCAAATTGCCTTCAACTACGACGCCGCACAGGTTTCAGCAATACTTCCTAGCATCCCGAAAAGCGACAGAATACTAATCGAAGCCGGGACTCCATATATAAAAAGAGAAGGGCTAAACGGCATAAGATACATCAGGCAGTTGTGGAAAGGGATCATTGTCGCCGACCTTAAAACTCTCGACGGTGGGGCTTCCGAAGTCCGATTCGCCTTCGGCGCGGGGGCAAACGCCGTGACTGTCCTGGGAGGAGCCCCGACAGAGACTCTGAACTTCTTCGTGGATACATGCTCTAAATTGAGAATTTATTCCATGATAGACATGCTCGGCGTCGAAGACCCCCTGAAAGTCCTCCTAAAACTCAGAACTCCTCCCGATGTAGTGGTCATTCACAGAGGCAGGGACGAAGAGAGCACAAGAGGAAAAGTCATAAAATACAAGCAGATAAACAAGATACGAAGCAAATACAATGTTTTTATTTCAGCCGCAGGAGGGATAGACCTCAAGGAAGCCCGAAGCGCCATATTCAACGGAGCCGATATCGTCGTCGCCAATATAGTCACTCCGACAGATTCCTGGGTAGGGATAAGTTCTTCTTCCGATGTCAGCAAAATAGCCCGTGAATTTCTCTCGACAATAGAGTAACAGTTTTTCTCGTTCGGTAAGCGCCGTTTTGAAAAAGAGTTTTTGATCAGACAGTAATATTTCTAATCAGTCGAAGACTATAAACCCGCATGTGCTGAATTCCGGGACTATCTGGAAACTCTCGGTCAATCTGATGCCCAAAGCGTGCGCGTTCAGGGGTCCGAGTATTTTATTGTGCTGAGAAATATCCGGGCATCCTGGATAGCCGAAGCCGTATCGCCTGCTTTTTAGAACACCGGCTGACATTTGGATTTTTTTGTTTACGAATTTCGCCGCCGCTTCAGTAATTTCGCAAGCAAAGCCGTTTAGTAAAAAATAATCCCCGTATCTTTTTCTGTCTAAAAGGCTTCTCAGCTCTTTATTGAAACCGCCTCCCGCAGTCACAGCAAAAAGAGCGCCTCTTTCAACATTCTCTTTTTTCCTGAAAAAATAACTGACGTCTCTGTCTTCGGGTGAAATTTTTTCAGGAAAACAAAAAACGGAAAAGGTTTTTCCGCCGCCGTCTTTTTCGACTTCAACTCGGTTGTTTTTTTTTATAAACCTGAAAACACTGAAAGAAAGGCTCAGGTGCGGAATTTTTTTCTCTTCAACTATTCGCACTATCTCTTTGAGTTTTTCTTCAGGATCAAAATTGAATGTTTTTGCCAGGACACCGTCTTTAAGATTCCATCTGGCGTTGAAAAGAGTTCTCCTGTCGATATAAACGAGAACTTCTGACAGGGGTATGTCTTTGAGGACAGTAGTCAAAGATTTTGCCTTTTCCATATATTTTTTATAATTCACTTTCCATAATCTTCATAGCGGCAAAAGCGTCCCCGGCGAAGAATATATTTTTTTTAAGAGACTTCCTCAATTCTGCGGCATATTGCTCGCAAAGCGCTGCTCCGCCGCAGATTATAGGAACACTAATCCCTTCTGCGACGAATTTCTCGGCGACTTTTTTTATGTATAGAGCCGAATAAACAAGAAGGCCGCTTAAACCCACGCAGTCGGGACAGTGTTTTCTGACGGCAGAAGCGATTTCTTCGTCGGTTTTGTCAACTCCCAGATCGACAACTTCGATACCGCTGTTTTCCATTATTATTTTTACAATATTTTTTCCTATGTCATGGATATCGCCTTTCACAGTTGCAAGGAGTATTTTTCTTTTTCGATTCCCTGTTTTTGATTTGGATTGAGGCGCAAGTATTTCAAGAGACTTATTCATGACCCCGGACGAAAACATGACAAACGGAAGCAAAGTCTCGCCTTTTTCGAACATTTCACCCACTTTCTTCATTGAAGGCAGCAGTATTTCTTTCAGAATTTTATCAGCCGGCATCTTCAGAAGAAGCCTTCCAATAATTTCATCCAGGTCTTTGTCCTCTCCGTATATCACAGACGAGAACAGCTTTTCTCTATCGGTCAAAAAACACTTTGAAGCGGAAATATTCGCTTCCCCGCCGATTTTTTCGCCTAAAAACATCCTCAAGTTTTGGATGTAATCCTCAGGATCTGAGAGTATCAGCTTTTCGGCGCTTTTTACTATTTTCGCGGGGATCTGTGAAAGGGGCAGTATAGAGTCTATATCAGTTATTGCGGCGTCCAGACCAGACTTGACCGCAAGATGAAAATAAACTGAATTCAGGATTCTTCTTTGCCCTCTGCCGAAACCGAATGAAACGTTGCTTACTCCCAGTATTACGCCGGATTTTGGAAATTTTTCTTTAAGAATTCCTATCGAATCTATTGTAGCTTTAAGGCTCGCGGCGGTGACCGGATCTCCTGAAGCGAGTGAAAATGTAAGTGGGTCGAAAAAGATATCTTGTGGAAGAACACCGTGAACTCCAACGGCGGAACTATATATTTTTTCAGCCGTTTGAATTTTTCTCTCTATACCGACAGCGTATCCCTTCTCATCAGCGAGAATGCACACGACCGAGGCTCCAAATATTTTTACGAGTTCAAATATTTTATCTGATTTTTCTCTGTCTCCGATATTAGCTGAATTGACAAGCGGCTTTCCTGGATATTTTTTCAGAAAAACTTCCAATGATTTTTCGCAGAACGTATCAGCGCAAACGGGAACTTTCATAATACCGGAAAGAAAAGCTGTTATTGCATCGTAATCTTCAATTTCGTTTCTTCCCGGACAGGCAAGACAGATGTCAATGCAGTGGGCGCCTTTCGTTTCTTCGCCAACGGCAATTTCTCTAATAGCCGGAAAATTCCTTTCCTCAACAGCTTTTTTGAACTTTTTGCTTCCGGACACGCTCGTCTTTTCGCTTATCATAAAAGGTTTTGGAAGATCTTTTTTTCTATAAGCGGAATACAGGGAAGAGAGAGAATGGGATAAGTCTATTTTTCGAGCGGGGATTTTCACTCCTTCGAAACGCTTTCTGAGTTCTTCTATATGCCTGAAAGTAGTCCCGCAGCATCCGCCTACGATTCTCAAACCGAATTTAACCGATTGCCTAAAGACGACATCCGCAAATTCCTCAGGTCCGCAGTCATAGATTACTTTCAAGCCATCTATGCGCGGCAATCCTGCGTTTGGCATATAGACAATTTCAAAATGAGATTTTCCGCACATTTCTTCGAGAGGTTTTTCCGACTGCAGGGGCCCGAACCCGCAGTTTAATCCTACGGCGAAGAGAGGATACGACTGAAATGTCCCCAAAAAAGACTCGCAAGACATGCCTGCCGCGGTTCTGCAGTTTACCCCAGGGCTTATTAAAACAATTATCGGGACTTTAATCTTTTTTTCTCTGAATATTGCGTCACATGCAGAAAGGACAGCTTTTATCTGGAGAGGATCCTGGCAAGTTTCTATTCCCAGCATGTCAACCCCGCCTGAAAGAAGCCCTTCTATTTGTTTATTATATGATTTTTCCAGTTCGTCAAAAGAACCATCTCCCAAAACCGGATACTTTCTTCCAGGCCCCACAGACCCGCACACGTATCTTTTTTTTCCGTATTTAGAATATTCTCCGGCGGCTTTTTTTGCTATTAGAGCTCCTTGCGCATTTATCTCATGGCATAACTGTCCGAGACCTTTGTCTTCTAGCGTCAGATAGTCGCCGCCGAACGTATTTGTCTCTATAATGTCGCAACCCGCTTCTAAAAAACCCCGGTGAATCTCCTCAATGACAGCAGGATGAGTCAGGTTCAGCTTTTCGTTGACGCTTTCAGCCCCGCTGTTTTTTATCGAAATCTCTATGGCGGTCCCCATGCCTCCGTCAAAAATCACATGTCCATCATTTATTAAAACATCAGTTATCTCTCTCATGGTTCACTCCAAGTTCAGGTAAAACAACCGCGAAAGTTTTCGAGAATACAGTTGACTGATTTTGCGTTTCCCATTGTAAAAAGATGAACGCAAGGAACATCAAAGTCCAACAGTTTTTCAAGAAGCCTCGACATGTATTTTATTCCCGCCTCTTTTTCTTTTTCGGGGGTTTTTGCTTCTGTTAAATTTTTCACAAGCTCAGGAGGAACGGTGGCTGAAAAAATTCTCGGAACCGCTCCGAGCCGGCCGGCTTCAAGAATTGGTTTCAATCCCGGTATTACAGGGATGCTTATTCCCGATTTGCGGACTTTTTCTATAAATTTTCTAAACATATTGAATCCGTAAAAAGCCTGAGTTATGGCAAACGAAGCTCCGGATTCAAATTTCCTCGAGAAATTCTTCATATCTTCCTCATCATTTAGCGATTCATTGTGCCTTTCAGGATAAACAGCCGCGCCGACACAGAAATTAGTAGCTTCTGTTCTTCCCGAAAATGTTTTTTCAGTGTATTTACCATGATTAAGACCCGTAATCTGGCTTATCAATTCGCTGGCGAACATATGACCCTCTTTTTCAGGTTTGAAACCGGCACGCAAATCCATGGGGTCGCCTCTGACAGCGAAAAGATTTTCGAATCCTAAAAAATGCAGATCAATTAGTAAATTTTCTGTCTTGAAACGGTCCATACCCGCGCATATAATATGCGGAACTGTCTCCACGCCGAACTCTTTTCTTATGGCGGCAGACAGACCTATTGTTCCCGGTTTTTTATTGTTGCAAATTGCATAAACTTTTCCTTCTTTGACAGTATAATCAATAGAGCAGCATTTGTTTGTCACGCTTATAAACTTCGGTCCATGACAAATTATTCTGTCTATAGTCTTGAAAATACTTTCCGGAGACGCTCCTCTTTCGGGAGGGATAACTTCAAAGGAAAGAAGAGTTTTTTCTCTTTTTTGGATTATTTCAGTTATTTTCATTTTTTCTCCTCATGAAAGAGAGATTTTTACCCCGCTGCAGGGCTTCAAACAGATTTTTCCATCGCATACCCCGAGAGCGAATAAAATGTTCTTCTCTTTTTCTGCAAACCCGAGTGCTGTTTCAAGGTCATCCGACGATTTGATTACATCGCTGAGCGAAGTTGCAAACATATCGGCAAGAACAGGGTCTTGGCAGACAACGGTGAAAGAATCTGATCTTCCCAGATTTAGCGAATGCCCGAATTTCCCCGAAGACGTGCAGATGCCGCAGGGGGTGAGAAACGGTTCAACACACAAGATTATTCCCTTTTCGAAGTATTCATTGCCGGTTTCAATAAGCACGTTTATTCTGGATTTTGTTTTAAGGAAAACATCTCCCCCGTTTTCGACGATAAATTCCTCGGCAGAAAATTCACTTTGGATAAAATTGCCTATCTCTTGTGCGAAAAATCCGGCAATTCCTGCCATCGGGCCTACATTTACAATTTTAGAAAGCAGATAGAGTTTTTGGATATTGCCTTCTGCAAATTCAGGGGCGTCTATTCCTGTCATTGAACTTAAGAACTGAGGACAAGAAGATATATGATTTTCAAAAATCATTCTCATTTGAATTATTCTACCTATAATTCTTTCAGGCATTGAAGAGTCGTAATATTTAGGATTTATGCCTATTTGAAGATCCGTGTCCTTAAAGCCTGCCTCGAAAACCCAGAACCCCTCTCCCATCGTCTTGTTTCTGTATGATCTTAAACCGGACATGACTCCTCCATTTTTCTTGACGGCAAAACCTTTCTCTCGCTCTTTTTGACCTTTCTTTTATCAGATTTCAAAACAAGAGATTTAGTCTTGCCCGCTTCCGGAAGACGGGAGGATAATTCTGTTATAATGAAATCGCCGGAAAGTATATTCATTTTGAGCAAGCAGGAGATTTTTTTTGACTTTCTCAGTCCGGATATAAGGTTTGTCTTCACTTTTTTTCCTTTTATCTCGGCTTTGCCCGATAAAAGCTCTTCATATTTGAAATATTTAAGAACCTTCTTTTCTTCAGAAGAAAAATCAACGAGAGGGACGTCAATTTCCGAGTTTCTGACCGCGGCGTAAAACGCCGCATTTTCGTCAATTATTGGAATGGGGATTCCTATTCCGACATACAGGCTCAAACCATAACCCTTAAAATATACAGGCGAGATAAAGTTTCTATCCATTTTTTTCAAATCTCCTATGACTGAAATTGAAGCTGCATTTTTAAGAGGGATCCCGCGATTGTTTCTTTTGGGGCAAGTATCATGCTGAGTGCCGTTCCAGCACACAAAACCTTGGGCGCCGCAGAGAAATATCTTAGTTCCAATTCCTATCGCTTCAAGAAAAGGATCGTTTATCAAAGGGCTGATTTCTCCTGCCGTGCAGAAATTAATATTTCCGCAGTTTCTGACGAGGATTCCCATATACGTCTGAAGATCTTTTTCGGATGTATTCACGGCAGCGGCATAGTTTTGATAGGCGTTTCTCGGGTTGAACAGAAAAGCCTCATTTATGCCTGATTTATCGACTAAAACTTTAAGATTTTTTTTCGGATAGCAGTCGGTGCCCTTGGCTTTCGCCTCAAGAAGGATTTTTTCTCCTTTGACAAGCGAGTGTATGACATTTGCACCCCCGTATTCGGGATTTTCCTCTGAAATCTGTGTGGCTCCGACATAAGCGTCCGCCGCGGCAATACCGGCATGGGCACGCACGCCGTTTAAGTAAATTTCTTCCATTCGTATCGGCGGACGGCAATTTTTGAAATTCAAAAACGCCCCGCTTGAACACATTGGAGAAAAAGTCGCCGTTGTGACGACATCGACTTTTTCGGCGAGTTCTTTGGGCGTTTTTTCACGCGCAAGTTCCTTGAACTCTTCGGCAGTTAAGACAACTCCCTTTCCTGCCTTTATTTTTTCTTTGATTTCTTCAAAAGATTTTTTCATATTGCCCTCTTAACGCGCGGAAAACCGCGGCAGGTTCTGTGTTTTTTCTTGTTTTCTTTTTTTTTTGGAAAAAAACTACACGCGCATTCGCATGTAATGAGAGGGCATGATTCTTTCGGATGCAAGGACGCCGGGTGTCAGTTCACTTATCCCGGTGCATGAAAGCCCGCAGGCTTCAGCATTAAAAATGTCTATCATCCTGTCCTCCTTTAATGAGATTCGGAATGATAGAACAACATAGAATTAAAAATCAAGCTTTTTTTTCTTGCCTTGTCTGAGGACATGACTGACTATATCATGAGAAGGATACATCTTTGACGAGGATGTATGGAGCCCTCGAGTTGCCGTAGTCTATTGTCTCTTTTGAAATTCCCGAGATATTCATCAGCATTTCCGCGGTGTTGGCGGTCAACATAACTTCTTTTACGGGGAATTTTATTTTTCCATTCTCGATGCAGTAGCTGTTTTTACAGACTCCCGATATATCTCCGCTGACACTCGGCGAGCCTCCTGAAAACCTGTCGAGAAGTATTCCTTTTTGCACTCCCGATACAAGAGATTCTAAATCTTCTTCTCCGGATTGGATTTCTATGTGGTTCCCGCTGCGGTTTTTCGCCCTCGGTAATCCCGTTTTTCTCGAACCGTAATAGGAAAGAAGAAAATTTTTCAAAATTCCGTCTTTGACAAGATCCATGTCCTCCGTCAGAAAACCGTCAAAAGTGAAATAATCCTTGAAAACAGACTTTTCGGAAAGAGGCATCATTTTTATGCTTAACTGCGGCGAGGCGATTTGTTCTCCGAGTTTGTCCTGATAAATACTTGTCCCGGCGATAAGCCTGTTGTCGAAAAGTGGATAGAAAAAATCGTCGAACATTCCCAGAGCGGCTTTAGGTGTCATTAAAAGGTCGCCTCTGAATTTCTCTTTCAAAGGTTTGCTCAGAAGATGCTCGACTGAATTTTTCAAAAGAATATCTATGCCGCTTTTTTCGATTATTTTTCCTTCTAAGCCCTTCAAATAAAAATATAAATAGTTAAAAGAAGAGACATCTTTTTCTCTTTTGGACGTGAAAAAAAGATTTGCATTATAGAAAGATCTGTCTTCGGCAATATAACTGCCGTTTGAGTTTGCGTATGTTATTTTGTTTTTGTAATGAGCGAATGTCGTGTCGGAAAATATGACCTCTGGGAACCTGTTTTTCGCCTCTTGTAGAAATTCAGAGAAACATTCAGTCATTTTTTCAGGGTCGGGATCAGAGGCATTTCCCAAAAATTCTCCAAAATTCTTTTCAGGGCAAAGATCATTTGCATCGTCAGGTTGAGAGCAGACGCACATTTCATTGAGCTGTTCTGCCGCTTTTTTTATGTCTTCGTCATTGAAATTGTTAAGAGTCAAATCGGCTTTTCTTCTGTCGCAATACGCTTCTATCCTTATTTCATTGTTTTTTGTCGATCTGAGAAAATTTATGGTGTCTTTTTCTACGTTGAGCTCTGTTATTTCTCTTTGAAAGCCGACTAGAGAGCTTTTTTGAGCGCCCTTGTTTATGATTTTGTCCAATATTTCATGTGATTTTTTCTCGTCCATTTCAGTTTCCTCCGATATTCACTTTACATTTTATAGCGGGACCTCCCATCCCAACCGGCATCGGCTGTTTTTTCCCGCACATACCGCCGCTTTCCCATCTCAAATCGTCGGATATCATAGTGACAGTTTTTAAAAGGTCTATAGCAGTTCCTGATATTGTCGTGTCCTTGAGGGCTTTCGTGAATTTTCCTTTTTTTATTTCGTAACCGAAAGTCACGCCGAACATGAATTCGCTTGTCGAGTCGGCTTGTCCGTTAGCCGGGTTTTCAAGATAATAACCGTCTTCAATTGAAGATATCATGTCTTCTAATTTGTCTTTACCCGGCAGTATGCATGTATTTCTCATCCTTATAAGCGGTTCGTCGTCGAAATTGTATGCCCTTGCGTTTCCTGTTGGATCCGTTTTGAAAAACTCAGCCGATCTGCGGTTGTGAAGATAACTTTTCAGTATTCCCCTCTCGATGATGACCGCATCTTTAGCTTCAATTCCTTCGTCGTCAAAATAAACGGGGACAGGGCAGGTCTTTCCGAAAGCCTTATTGGCAAAATCCACGAGATTTACATTTTCTGAAGCGACTTTCTTTTCCAACAAGTCTGCGGCAATTGAGCCGCCGAAGACAAAATCGGCTTCGGTTGTGTGGCCCATTGCCTCATGAGCGAGTATTCCTGCCAGGTCGGCTCCGAGAATTACTTCCTTGAACCCTGCGTCCGGAATAGTTCCGTCACGTTTTTTCATAAGCTTGCCGTATAGTTCGTCGATCTGTCCAAAAAGCTCGTCCGGGGAGTTATAAATGTCTTCGAGATCTCCAAGCCCACCGAATGATTCGCTTAAATTAATTGGCTGTGATTCCGTAGTCAAAGAAACTCTAATAAAACTTCTCGGTATGGACTGATATACATGCGCGCCTTCAGAAGTCATGAGTTCTTTCCTCATCAACAGGTGATAATAAACTATTTGTCTGCTTTTCAAATGGGGATATCTGCTCAATATGTATGAATCAATTTCCCTGATAAAATTCATTTTCTGTTTTCTCGTCATTTTCTGTTTTTTTGTAGTAAGGTCAATTCTAAAATTTTTCTGCTCGAATTTTCTGAAAATCCTGTCCGTGTTTTTTAGTCGCGCGGAAATGAAATCAGCATTTTCTTCGGCTTTTTTGAGAATTTTCTGAATATTTTCCGAATCTTTAGATGGGCTTGACGCAAATCCCCAGAGTCCATCCTTGAAAACTCTCGCGCTGACTCCTCCTTCTCTTTTCTCGTCGTTACTTAAGCAATCTCCGTTCAAGACGACTATGATTTGGCTCATGTTTTCCTGTATGCGTAATTCAGTGTAATTTCTGAATTTTTCTCTGAATATTTCAAGATCAACCACAATACCTCCCTTAAAATGATAGAATTTACCATAATAGAGTTGAATTTGCAAATATTGTTGTGTCCATGACACCAAAAAACAACAAATTGATTCATATCGCTTTATACCGTAGTTTATGTTCCTCTGCCGACAAAAGCAGCCAGTTATTTGACAGTTTATTTTAAATTTTTTTTGTTTTTTATACCCAAATAACCAAATTTTTTATGAAAATCCGTTGATTTTGTGCTATAATCATACAGAAATATATGAAAAGATACTCAGACAACAGAAAAGAATATTTATCACGCATAAACAGAGCGATGGATTACATACAAAACAACCTGGGCAATTCTCTTTCTCTTAAAGAGATCGCGGAAGTTTCAAACTTTTCACCTTACCATTTTCACAGAGTTTTCAAATCCGCTGTCGGAGAAACTCTCAACTGTTTTATCAACCGACTCAGAATAGAAAAATCAGCAAGCATGCTTCTGTCAAAAAAGAACCTTTCCATAACCGAGATAGCTTACGATTGCGGTTTTTCAAGTTCTTCGGCTTTCGCGAGGTCATTTAAGGATAAATACGGCATGAGCGCCAGCGACTACAGAGGCGGGGGCCACGCCGTCAATAACAAGATTCGTAAATCAAAAAGCAAGAATAGTGAAAACGAGAGCAAGAACGGGAAAGAAACCGGAAACTCCAACCTGTATGATGGAAAAGCGATAAACAGAAACTCCGGAGAAAAGTTATCGCTTCAACTTCAAACAGCAAGGAGGAAAAAGATGTCGAAAGTCAAACCCCTAAAAGTCACGGTTCAGGAGCTTCCGGAAATGTGCATGGCGTATGTCAGACATATAGGTCCTTATAAAGGAGACGATGCTCTTTTCAGAGGACTATATGAGAAAATCATGCGTTGGGCCGGCCCGAGAGGTTTTCTCTCGGGACCCGAAGTTAAATTTCTTTCGGTTTATCACGACGACCCTGAAATAACTGAATCCGACAAGCTCAGAGTCAGCGTCGGCTTGACGGTTCCTCCCGAAACAGAAGTGGAGGGAGAGATAGGAAAAATGACAATACCTTCGGGAAAGTATGTATTGGCAAATTTTGAAATAGATCAAAACCAATATCAGGATGCGTGGGACAATGTTTTTGCCGATTGGTTCCCTAAAAGCGGTTATATCTGCGACGACAGACCGTGTTTTGAATGGGCGCTGAACGACCCGGACTCTCATCCGGAAAAAAAACATGTAATAAACATCTGCGTTCCTGTTAAACCTATGTAAGCATCCGGAGGTCGGATTGAAAAACAGAAAGAAGACCTGCTCTCAGCCTCCATTTGAGATCAAAAGGTCTTTACTCGCCCCGCCGGGTTTCATCAGGCATAAAACACCTGCTGAAACTCGGGCATTAACTTGAGCGTGTTAAAATCTGTTTTTCAGCCGGCCTCTTAGTTTTTCGATATAAAACAAAGTATATATCCGAATTTCAGACCCATTGTATTTTTTTTCCGCTTTGGAGTATTATTAAGATATATGAAGTGCAGAAACTGCGGTCAAATTAATCCGGTAGGGGCTAATTTTTGTGCTAATTGCGGAACAAACTTGGCGTTTTTTGAATTTCCTGAAGAGAGAAAACTCGCCACAATTCTATTTGCCGACATCTCGGGTTTTACCGAGCTCTCACATGCTATGGAGCCTGAAGAAGTATCCGAGGTCATCAATATCTGTTCTGAAAACATCAATCCTGTAATAATTCAAAACAACGGTCTGATACACAAGTATCAAGGCGACACTGTTATTGCTCTTTTCGGAATACCTGCTGCAAGTGAAGATGACACTGAAAACGCCGTAAAAGCTTCTAAAGGCATATTGAATATTGTTCCCAAGATAAACTCTGCGATTTTAGAAAAGACGAACTACAAATCGGATATCGGCATACACATAGGCATAAACTGCGGAATTGTAGCATGGGGAGAAATCGGTTCAGAACTTAAAAAAGAACATACGGTATTAGGCGACGCTGTCAATTTGGCTTCGAGAATAATGAATCTCGCCGGAAAAAATGAAATCTATGTTTCGGAAAGCGTCTTTTTACAGACCTCTCATTTTGCCGATTACAAGGACATCGGAAACTTTTTTGTCAAAGGTATAAGAGAAAAGTTAAGAATATACGCTTTTATTTCTTTCAAAGAATTTCCGGAAAGCAAACGAGGAATAAAAGAAAAGGCTTCACGTTTCATAGGTAGAGAAGAAACCATAAAAAATATAGGCTCGGCAATTGACAATATGCCGTATGAAAAAAAAGGTGCGGTTTTCATTCTCGGGGACGCAGGAATAGGAAAAACCAGGTTTATCAAAGAGTTCAAAAATAGCCATTTACCAGCTGACAATTGCTTTTTCACTTACACGCAGTGCGCCCCCGCATGTATAAATTTTCCTGATTTTCCTATAATCGATACTATTGAAAAGTTATTCGGTTTTGAAAAAAAGAGTTCCAATCAAGAAAAAAAGCTTAAGATCCGGAATTTCTTAGGCGAAAAAACATTTGATAAAATCAGCAGAGAAATAAAATATATATACAACCTGCTTTCAATTCTCGATGAAAGAGAAACCTTATCCCTTGAAAACATTGACCCGAAATCGCTCAAACAGGAGACTAACAGGGCACTTTTAGAAATTTTCAGGTTAAAAAGAAAACTTATCGCGGTTATTGATGACGCGCACTGGATAGACAGCTCATCAGCAGATTTTCTTAAATTCTTTTTCAATAATCCCCTTCAGGTTCCAGTCCTTTTTATTCTGCTGTCCAGAACAGAAAAAAGAAACAACACTTTTGAAATAATTGAGGAGATAAAAAAAATAAAGTATTTAGATTTTGCAGAATTCCGTCTTGAACCGCTTGATGTTTCACATTGCAGAGAAATCCTGCTCGATTTGATGCCTCAGCATTCTTCTGATGAAATCCTCGCCTCTAAAATTCTCGAAAAATCCGGAGGAAACCCTTTTTTTCTTGAAGAGATAGTCAAGGACATAAAAGAGCGGGAAACTGTAGATAAAGACATTTTATATTACAAAGAAGGCTTTTCTTTGCCGGATTCTGTTTTTTCGGTTTTGTTTTCCCGTCTGGACAGGCTGGAGCCCCAAAAGAAAAAAATCCTTCAGGCGTCGTCTGTAATCGGCGCCAACTTTACAGAATCTCTTTTGTCGGAAATCGTTTTTCAGGACAGCAATAGAATTAGTGAGCAACTTTTCTCACTCGCGGAACACCAATACATTGTCAAACAGAACGGATCATATTCTTTCAAGCACCCTCTTATTTTGGAGACCACTTATAAGACAATCGTAAAAAAGGACAAAAAGCTCCTCCACATTAAAACAGCGCAAGCCCTTGAAAAAATAGCTGGAAAAAAACCAAAAAATTACCATGAAGATCTGTCTTTTCACTATCTTAAAAGTGAAGTCTGGGATAAAGCTTATGAACATTCGATGATTTCTGCAAAAAAAGCAGCTGAAAACTATCAGAACGATCTTTCTTTGAAGTTTTACGAAAATGCAGCAGTTTCCGCCGAAAGATTATTTGACAAAAAGAAAAGAATCATTGCCGATCTCGGAAAATCAAAAATTCTCAGTTTTATAGGAAGAAGCTCAGAAGCTCTCGAAACCACGAAAACTATTCTTAAAGAAGCTCAAAAAATTAACGACGAATCTTTGTGCGCTGAAATTTGCCTTTTCATTTCCGAACTCTATTCAGTTTTCAGCGATTACAAAAAAATGCTGCGTCATTCTCTTCCATTGCTCGATTTTTTTAAAGAGGAAAAAAATTACAGGAGTTACGCCTATTGCCTGCATAACGCCGGAAAAGCATATTTTTATATGAGTGACTATGTGAAAAGCCTCAAATACCTCAAGGAATCATTCAATATTTTCGATATGATTGACGACAAAATAGGTGTGTTCAAAACACTTAATACAATCGGTTTAACTTATTTCGAACTCTCTGATTACAAAAATTCGCTGTTATCCCAGAAAAAAGCGCTCCAAAAATCCGGGAAATTTATTTCCCTTATGGACAGGTCTCAGATTCTGACAAGCCTTGCGTTCGTTTATTTCAAGCTCTGCAGTTACAGGAAAGCGGAGGTGTTTTACAAAAAATCCCTGAAAATAAAAAAAGAAATCGGCCACCTTCAGGGATATGCCTATAACATCGCCCACCTCGGAATTCTCTATTACATTACAAACGACTACGAAAAAGCCATGTCTCATTTTGAAAATTCCTTGAAAATACTCTACGAAATGGACGAAACCAAATCCATAGCAAATATTAATTACTATCAAGCCTGCATCCATTACAGGCTGGGTCATGTTGATAAGGCTTTATCTATCCTAAAAAAATGCTCGCCAATGTCAAAAAAAATCGGCGACATACGGTGTTACTCCTCATGCCTGATGACAAAAGCTCAAATATACGCTGAAACAGCTGATTATCCAAAGGCGGAATCATACTTTTCAGAAAATCTGAAAATCAACTCGTCAATGGACGACCGAGCCGAAATCTCGAGAAACCTTCTATCAGAAGCCAAAATGCTTATAAAGAAAGGAGACTTGAGCAAAGCGCAGAAAAAACAAAATAGAGCAGTCCAATTGATGAAAAATTTAGACCTCCCGGAGATGATGTTTAGGCATTATTCACAACTTTCAATAATCCAGCTAATAAATCGAAAGCCTAAACTATCTCTAAAATATCTTGCAAAAGCTGAAAAATATGAAAAGGAAATTAAGACATCTTCTTGCCAAGCATATCTTCTTCAGATAAAGGGTAGAATTTTAACGGATATGAACGACTTCGACGGTGCAGAAGATTACTTTATAAAATCTGAAAAATTATTCAAAAAAGTAGGCGAATCCTTAAATCTTGCCGAAACATATTATTATCACGGCAAATTATACAAAAAAGCCGGAAGAAAAGACGACAAAACGCCAAAAGCTGAAAAAACTGTCAAAGATCTGAAACTTTCTAAATCATTAGAAAGAAAAATCTTAAAAAAATACTTAAAATAAAACCGTCTTTTAGCCCAGCAAATCTCTTATTCCGGCTCCTTTAGCTTTTATTCTGCGAAAACCAGCTTACCCCTATACGATTCACAACATGCCGAGAGGATGAAAAAATACGTTCCCGATGGGAGTTTTTCAGAATTGTTGTCTGTCTTTTCCCATGTCAGATTATGTGACCCCTGAAGAACTCCTGAAAACAAGGATGTTTTCACTTCTCTGCCGGTGATGTCATATACACTGAACCTGACATCGGAGTTTTGAGCGAGAACAAAGTTTATCACCACCGGTCCGTTTCCAATATTTCCCGATACAAGAGAGCAATAAAACCCTTCAGTTACAGGAAGGACAGGTTCTTCGACTGAAAGAATTACGCCTGTGTGGAGGACTTCGCAATATGGCATATAAACACTGTTGAGATAACCCGCCATGGAAAACAGCATTATTTCATCTGCATCGACAAGCGTGACAGGCATCGTGAGGCAAGTGTGATTCATGCTGTATGTCGGTTTGTCCTGAATTTGAACCCAGCCTGAATCCGACTGATACATGTAACAGGAATTCAGGTAGCCGTAAGAACCGTCCTGACCCGCGATAACGTAGAGTTTGTCGCCATGCGATGCGTATCCACACCTTCTTCTTCCCACTCCTGGAATATTTCCATCGGCAGTCCATGTAATGTTCGCCGGGTTTGCCGGGTCTATGTAACCTTTATAAACTGACGCGGACCATTGAGCCGAAGAAGTATAACCAGTGGCTAAAATAAGAGTGTCGTTTCCAAGATAACCAGATGCTCCGCACATAACCCCTTCAGGTATTGAAGTCGCGTAAAAATACGAGTCTCCTGCTATATCATAGACCTGAACAACATTATTAGCTGTCCATCCGGAGCCGCCACCGATAAGATAAATCAATCCTCTGTCTTCTGCGAGAGCTATGTTCGCGTCGTTCAAAGGCGTCGGCATGGTAGCTCCGTATGAATAAGCATCGGCTTTAATGCTATAAATCACACATGTGCCTAACCCAAGATAGCTCCCGAACATATAAATATTACTTTCATAAGTCGCCGAAGCTCCGTATCTCATTTCAACGGGTAGAGGAGTTCCGGCGGACCAGGAGTTTGTTACGACATCGAATATGTAATGAGGAGTGCACGGAGCAGCATTTCCGCCGAAGACGTGAACATGAAGTGTTTCACCGTTTTCGGATCTGTAGTATCCCGTGAATACTCCGCATCTTCCTTCAGGCATGTTCGTCAGAACCTGCCAATACAGAGAATCAGCATCCAATGCCGAGAAGTTATTTTCAGGGGCTTTGTTGCTAATCTGCAGAATCGGTGAATCCGGATCCCCGTCTTCCCATGCGGAAAAAAGAACTGTGCTGAAAAACACAGCGAGGAGCGCCATCACAAAAATCTTCATACATCCTCCTTTTCACGGTCATATATCGTTCATACAAATATTAGGGAAAGGTAGTATAATTATATCCAATTCTTTACACTCCCTTTTAGGCAAAAGTCGCGAATCTATAATACAATTATAGTAATAATTATTAAAAATCACAGAGCTTTTTTATTTTTTATTCAATAAAATTTTTGAATCATTATTATCGCAATTTTTCGGTTTAATAAAGCTCCACTGTTATCAATTTAATTTTCAGCTGTTTTTATAAAATATTTGTATTTTCATTTTTACTTTAGATCATTTAGTTTTTCCCAAAGATTCAATTCGTAGATGTAAGGAGTTTTAGGCCAAGCCATCCCTGCAAAACCTACCGCATTCTGAGGGACATCGTCGTAAACGCCGCCTTCGTTCAGCCGCATAACTCCATCAGATCATTCGCGCTCATAAAATATATTTTTATGTTTAGTTATATCTTTGAAATAAACCTTTTTAGGATTACAATTATTATGAACCTTTACCTGGAGGAAAGATAAAAACCAGATTACTATTTGCCGTTTTAATTTTTCTTTTCACACAAAGAATTACACCAATAGAAAAGTCTGAAACTCTCTCATTGGAAGCATTGATTACATATTCTCTCCCCATCGGCTGGGGAACTCTTTATAGATGCGAACTGCAGGAAGTGATAGAAGGTGAAATGACCGGTATAGACAGCACATTCACTTTGAGCGCTTCAGTCGGAAGCGAAGATATGTTCGAAGACATCCACTCTCTTTCCATCGGAGAGGTTTATTTTATGAGTTTTGTCAAAACTGACAAGATAACAAAAAAACCTCACGTTCCCGCGGGGACTACCGGTATGATGGATAAAACCGGAGCTATATGGAATCTTGTATATTTACAGAAAAAAGAATGAATGTTCTGTAAAAATATATTACTCAATCACAAAAAACGGCTTCGTGAATTTCCAGCTATCAGTTTTGAAACTCACAAAATAAACACCCGCGGGAAAATCCGCTATGTCAAACGCAACTGAATTTTCCCCTATTAAATACTTTGTTTGCGGCACAGAAAAGACGCTCTGTCCGAGTATGTTATAGCCAGATATCTCGGCTCGAGTGTCCGCGTTCAGATGAAAAGAGACTTTCAAAATTCTGTTTGACGACATCAGAGACATCATGAATTCAGAACCTGTCAGCTCGACTTGTTCTTCTTCGACCGCCGATCCCCCGTCTTGAGTGCATAGAACCGTCCCGCTGTCTCCTCCTATCCATCCTCTCAACGAATCGAGGAAAAATACGGTCGTCAAGTCGCGGTTCGTTCCCGAGTTCTGGCTGGTCCAGTTAACCCCGCCGTTATCGGTGAAAAGTATCGTTCCGTCGTCTCCGACTATCCATCCGATGTTTTCGTCAAAGAAATACAGTGCATTGAGGTTGCCCGTAACTCCGGAGACTTGACTGTCCCAACTCACTCCGTTGTTTGTAGTCTTGTATATACAACCTGAATGGCCGACAACCCAGCCGGAATTATCGTCCACGAAGAAAACTCCTCTAAGTCCCGGTGCGTTACCCGTGAGAACAGCGTCCTGGTTCCAGTCAGCTCCTCCGTTTGTCGTCCACATATACAATGCTGAGGATGCGTTGGTAATGCCTACGGCACAGCCCTTTGATGCGCTCGTGAAATGAAAATCACGGAAATATCCGTCAGTCAGTTCATACTGGATTTGAATGAAATACGGGCCGAAGATATTAGCTTTATAACATATATCTTTCTTAGACATAGTCCAGCATATTACTGAATCCATAATGCAAATCCTCTTTACAGTTTCGTAAGAGCTAATCATTACAAAACCTTGCCAATGAGCTCCGCCGTCCTCCGTTTTGAAAACACATCCAAATACGGCATTCGGATTAAAAGGATTGTCCGGCATTTCGAAATAGTCTCCCGCTGAAAAACCGAAATTTTCATTATAGAAATATAGGCAATTCATGTGGTTCCAACCTAAACAACATGATTTGATCCAAGTATTTCCTCCGTCAATTGTCTTATACATCCGGGTTGTGTCTT
>JAFGIG010000114.1 GCA_016929715.1 Caldifarciminota bacterium | reverse complement strand
TGCAACGCAATATTGTGCAATAAAATTTTGTTTTCGTAGAAAAAACAAAAGAATTTCACATCAGTCCTATCTTTTTTATTTGAGTCGTATTTCCTGATCTCATAAGGATAAAATACATACCATTCGACACTCTCTCGTTTTTCTCATCCTCTCCCAGCCACCTGAATGCGTGGGTTCCAAATGAAAGATTTCCTCTGACTAGAGTTTTGATTTTTTGACCCAGAATATTGTATATCTCGATTGTTACTTCTGCGTCATTAGAAAGAACGAGCTCAATGTCAAACCACTCCGGTGCGATATTCGGGGACATCAATTCCAACGAAATACTCCCGGTTCCATGATCTATCCCCGGTGTCTCACCCACACCCGTCGTCACATCGCTCAACAGAACAGAAATTTTATCACTTGCATAGTGACCAGTGACAATATCCGCTCCGCCGTTGCCGTTGAAATCAGCCAGGACCATACAGGAGGGTGCGCTGTCAACTCCGTAGAACTCTGCTTCTGAAAACGTCATACTTCCATCGCCATAATGCACCGCCAAGTTGTTGGTTTTGAAGTTGACGGTCAAAAGATCCTTAAAACCGTCCCCGTCAACATCCGCGTATTCTATCCCCCAGGGCTCATACCCCGTCCTGACACTGAAACACTCCGTAAATCCTCCAGAACCGAGGTTCTTGAAGATTTTTATTGAATTGGAATAGGCGTTTGCAACCGCCGCGTCTTTCAGAGAGTCTCCGTCAAAATCATACACTGCGAGTCCTGTGGGATTGCAGAGACCCGTCAGAGAATCCGATAACGTAAACACACCCTGCCCGTCATTGGCGAATATGCTGACCTTGTTTGAAAACTCCTCGACTACGAGTATGTCAATAAAGCAGTCTCCGTCAATATCCTCAAGGACAAGATCACAGGGCCACTGGCCTGACCCATAAAATGTGTCCACTGTAAAATTTCCGTTTCCGTCGTTAATCATAACACAGATCTCAGAACTGGTCTGAAAAGACGCGGCAATGTCCAAATAACCATCCCCGTTGAGGTCTGCGCATTCCACACCGAAAGGATTGGTATGGCCTGCACCGAACGTCAGGGTCTGAGACAGTGAAAACGTTCCAAAACCGCTGTTTGAGAATACGCTTATATTATCGGAGGAGTAATTTACAACAGCTATATCCTCATCACCGTCTCCGTCAAAATCCCCCGCGCAAATACCGTTGGGTGAAGAATCGCAGTTATAGGAAAGCCTGTTGAAAAACCCGCCCTGACCGTCGTTGAACAACACTGTGAAGTCGTCTGAACCTCCGTTTGCTGTCGCAACATCGTTGTCCCCGTCTCCGTCAAAATCCCGGGCGACGATGCTCTGGGGATAAAGACCTGTATGATACTGGGGAGGTTTGACGAATTTCCCGTCTCCTCTGTTTTGAATAATAGACAGCAATCCAGATTTGAAATTAACGACGCAGTAATCTATGTCTTCGTCGCCGTCGAAATCTCCTCCCCCTAACTTTATAGGAAAGTCACAGGAGACAAAATCGCCGAAAAGAGTCATTGGGTCTAAGAGATAGTTTTTAAAGAGGTAAATTTTTCTATTGTAACTGTTATAATCCTCTTCAGAAGTCATTGTAAAATAAAATCTTGTGAAATCGTTCATCAGAGGAGATATATAAAAATCCTTTGTATAAAAATTAAAGCTGAAATACTCCGTTGAAGTGAACTTTCCGTTTCCGTTGTTTATCATGTATATCAACTCATCACTGAAGAATCCATGGAGAAACACATCATTGTCTCCGTCGCCGTCGGCATTCGTTACCTTTATAACATTGTCATGATAGGGATAAGAGAATTCATAAAAAGAATCTACTGTAAAAGATCCTGATCCATTGTTCCTTAAAACAAATAATCCGTTTGGAGTGCAACCGAAATTATAAAATAATACATCATCATACGGGTCTTGAGTTAAATCAGCAATTTCGATATCGATTATTGATAACCATAATTGATCTATAATTAAAGAATCATAGAAATTAAATTGACCTGTTCCGTCGTTTTTGTATGTAAAAAACCTTTCTGGATAAGCTATGGAAAAAATGTCATTGTCACCATCGTTGTCCAGGTCTCCGAGTTTGATTCCACAAATATAGATTAAGGTATCTGTAATACAAGATCCATAACTGAAATTGTAATTGCCGTAGTTTATGTAGATAAAAATGCTATCCCTTTCATCCCAGTAATTTTTTATAAAAGGGACAAGAATAATATCCAGATCACTGTCATTGTCTATGTCTCCAACATCAGCAAATCTGACGCCTCTGGGGTAATTGAATTCGTGTCTTGTAAAATCAAAATTCCCCTGGTTGATGAGAAATGTAAATTTTCCGGATAAAGGATTTATCATTATGACATCAGCTAATTGGTCGCTGTCTATGTCTTGAACTCTAAAATAAATATCCCTGTATCTAACCTGATAAAAATCAGAATCTCCATAGACATCATACCTCGTTTGAAATATTCCGTTGTGAGGATACATGTTTATTGCTGATATAATCAGCAGAATTGAAAATGTGACTTTCTTTGACATGTTTCCCCCTAATTCGAGTTGTATGAACTGTGGAGAGTTATAATAATTCTTCCGTTTTTGCCGGCACCGACGATTGTGTAAGTGCTTGGAGAATAATATGAATGACAATATCCCACCGCTCCTTCAATGGGTGAAGAACCATCATAAACTGGGTAAGAAAAATCAAAAGGGTTTATCAAAGATGGCGGTAAAGTTAAATCACAAAAACTATAGGGATAATTTCCACTGTTCATATACGCATACTCTTCCGCGGCTTTCTGGATCATATAGGCGTTTGTTATGACGATGGATTCGAGATACCTCGTCCTGTCCAGGTTTATCGACATGTATTGGTCATCGGAGTTTCTTACGCCGAAAAGATTTGAAGAGGCGGCATTTTTGAAAAAAAGACCGTCATTGAAGACTATGTCACCAATAACTACAGTCGGCACAAGAAACAATAAAGTCAGAGCGATCCTCAGGACAATAGTGCCCTTAGAACATATTTTTTTCATCATTCCCTCCTTGAATCTAATATAAAATTAGCAATATCAATGCCATATATTGCATTTTACTAAATTATCACTGTTTTACGTAATATACGCAAAATAATATGTAATATCGAGGCTTAAATTACATTTTATCTTTTGCATTATACAAAAACACGGATTTTTTATGGCAAATTGCCGGTCTTGACAATCGGATTTTTCTGTATATCTTTAAGCATAAAGAAACTTTTTACCATTTGCTGTTAATTCTAAAAGGAGGTCATGTCTATGGCAGCTAAGCTAGTTCCTGTCAACAGGAAAGTCATCGTCGAAAGAACAGACGAACAGGAAGTAAAAAAGGGCGGGATAATAATTCCCGACACGGCTAAGGAAAAGCCGCAGAAAGGCAAGGTCATATCAGTCGCACAGCTCACAAAAAAGGATGAGGACCCCATGCCTGTTAAAGAAGGCGATGTAATCCTCTTCGGCAAATACGCCGGAACCGAAATCTCAGTTGACGACAAAGATTACCTAATTCTCAACGAAGACGAAATTCTCGCTGTAATACAAGGATAAACGGAGGTATAAATGGCAGCAAAAGACATTTTCTTCGGCGAAGAGGCGAGAGACTCCATTGCAAGAGGAGTCGAAAAACTCTCTAAAGCCGTCAAAGCAACCCTTGGACCCAAGGGAAGGAACGTCCTCATAGACAGAAAATTCGGCTCACCGCTCGTCACTAAAGACGGCGTCACGGTCGCCAAGGAAATAGAACTCGAAAATTCCTTCGAGAACATGGGTGCGCAGATGGTCAGAGAAGTGGCTTCAAAGACTTCTGACATCGCCGGCGACGGAACGACAACCGCAACCGTTTTGGCAGAAGCCATCTACAAAGAGGGGAGAAAAAACGTCACGGCGGGAGCAAACCCCATGGCTCTCAAAAGAGGTATTGAAAAAGCCGTTGGAGCAGTCGTCGAAAACCTCAAGACGATGTCCAACCCCATTAAGGGAAAAGAAGAAATCGCTCAGGTCGGAAGGATTTCAGCTAACAACGACGCCGAAATAGGCAATATAATAGCTGACGCTATGGACAAAGCCGGCAAAGACGGCGTCATAACAGTGGAAGAAGGCAAGGGTCTCGAGATGGAACTCGAGATAGTCGAAGGAATGCAGTTCGACAGAGGATACATCTCCCCTTACTTCATAACGGACTCGGAAAAGATGGAAGCCGTTCTCGAAAAGCCGGCTATTCTGATTTACGACAAGAAGATTTCGGGAATGAAGGACCTCCTTCCCATTCTCGAAAAGACTGCTCAGCAGGGCAAACCTCTGATCATAATAGCTGAAGATGTCGAAGGGGAAGCCCTCGCGACTCTCGTCGTAAACAAAATCCGCGGAATCCTCAAAGTCGTCACGGTCAAGGCTCCCGGATACGGCGACAGAAGAAAAGCTATGTTAGACGACATAGCCATTCTCACGGGCGGCAAAGTCATATCCGAAGACGCCGGTATGAAACTCGAAAATACACTTTTGTCCGATCTCGGATCCTGCGACACTGTGAAAGTCGACAAGGACAACACGACGATTATCAAAGGCTACGGCTCTGAAAAGGCAATCAAAGACAGAATATCTCAGATAAGAAAACAGATAGAAGAGACCAAATCCGACTACGACAAGGAAAAACTTCAGGAAAGATTGGCGAAACTTGCCGGCGGAGTTGCCGTCATCAATGTCGGCGCCGCGACCGAAGTCGAGATGAAAGAGAAAAAAGCGAGAGTCGAAGATGCCCTTCACGCGACAAAAGCCGCTTCCGAAGAAGGCATAGTCCCCGGAGGCGGAGTCGCCCTGATAAGATGCCTTCCTTCTCTTGAAAAACTTGTCGGTTCCAAAGATCTCGAAATTGACGAGCGCACGGGCATAGAGATAATAAAAAAATCAATCGAAGCCCCTCTGAAGCAGATAGCGATAAATTCCGGATGGGAAGGAGCTATTGTCGTAGAAAAGGTTAAAGATTCGAAAGAAGCGTCTTTCGGATTCGACGCCGAGAAATGCGAATACGTCGATCTTTTGAAAACAGGCATAATAGACCCGACAAAAGTCGTCAGAAGCGCCATTCAGAACGCCTCGTCGGTCGCGTCCCTTTTGATAACTACCGAAGCTATGATAACCGAAAAACCCGAAAAAGAGAAAACTCCCCCGATGCCTCCTGGAGGCATGGGCGATATGTATTGATCAAAGGGGGCTTCGCCCCCTTTTTTTTTTTGTAATTTTTTTCTTTTGTTAAAAAACTTTTTGGCATATCATTGAAAAATACTGATCACGATTTTTCGGTATCCGAATATTGATTATCTAAAAGGAGTAATTTTATGCCGCTTTATGAATACGAATGCGTTAAATGCGGGAAGAGTTTCGAGCTTCTGCGGGATTTCAACTCTTCATCAGAAATCCAATGCCCTTTCTGCGGAGCTGCGGCGAAAAAGATTATTTCGTCGGGAATCGGTTTTATTTTCAAGGGATCGGGATTCTACAAGACAGATTACAAAGATAAACCGGCAAAATCCTGCGAGAAAAAAGAGACCAAATGCGAATCCTGTCCTAAAAAAGGCGCTGAAGTCTGATGCACATTCTGACAGTCTCTTCTGAAGCATATCCCTATTCCAAAACAGGCGGCCTCGCCGACATGGTCGGGGACCTATCGAGGCACCTTGCCAAACTCGGCCATGACGTAAGAGTCGTCCTGCCCTATTACAGATGCACCAGAGAAAAAAATCTCGACACGGAAATCCACGCCGAAGACTTCAAAGTAATATGCGGAGACAAAACTGTCACTTGCAGAATATTAAAATTCATCGAGGAATCTTCATCTGTGAGGTTCTACTTCGTAGATCAAAAGGGATATTTCGACAGGCCAGAGCTCTATAACGAAAACAACGTTGACTATCCCGACAACGCAGAAAGGTTTATATTTTTCTGCAACGCCACCGTTCAGATGACCAAATATTTCGATTTCGACGTTGACATAATCCACTGCCATGACTGGCAGACCGGCCTGATTCCGGCTCTCATTAAAACCGGTTTCTCCAAACCTTCCACACTTAAAGAAGCGAAAACTGTTTTTACTATCCACAACATCGGATATCAGGGAAACTATGCCATGTCCAACTTTCACCTCACCGGACTGCCCCCAGATCTGGCATCGACATCCGGCTTGGAATTTTACCAGAACATGTCACTTATTAAATCCGGCATAATATTTTCAGATTTCCTGACAACCGTCAGCCCGAGATACGCTTCTGAAATTCAGACTCCTGAATTGGGTTTCGGACTGAACAGCCTTATAAAAGAAAAGAGAAACAAACTCGCAGGAATACTCAACGGCATAGACGATTCCCACTGGAATCCCATGACGGATCCTTTTCTCTGCTGTCATTACGGACCCGAAGACCTTGAAGAAAAAACAAACTGCAAAAAAAATCTTCAGAACAAAATGAATTTTCCTCCTGACCCCGACATCCCTCTCATCGGCGGAATATCGAGAATAGCTCACCAAAAAGGATACGATATGGTGGCGAGCGTTCTGCCGGGTATCCTTTCAAACGACCTGCAGATGGTTATTCTCGGAACCGGAGATCCTCAAATAGAAAATCAGCTCGAAAACATATCCCGGCGCTGTCACAATTTCAAATTCATTAAAGCCTTTGACGAATCTCTGTCTCATCAGATAATTGCGGGTTGCGATATTTTTATGGTCCCCAGCAGATACGAACCCTGCGGCTTGACGCAGATGTTCGCACTGAAATACGGAACTTTTCCAGTAGTCCACGCGACAGGAGGGCTCGACGACACCGTTAAAAACTTCGACCCTGTCACCGGAACCGGCAACGGCGTTAAATTCACTCCGTTTTCGGATATCGAGTTCACTTCCGCTCTCGTCAAGGCGCTGACTCTTTTCGAAAGAGACAAAGCCCTATGGAAAAGAGTCCTTAAAAACGGCATGCTCGAAAATCATTCCTGGGAACACAGAGTAATACAATATCACAACCTCTACCGTGATATGACGAGAAACTCTTTGCCCTGTCAAAACCGCTGAAAGGTCGGTATCCATTGAAAGATATGGCAAAAGGTCTTTTTCAGATTTACACAGGCAACGGCAAAGGAAAGACAACGGCGGCGATAGGACTCGCCCTGCGAGCCGCGGGAGCCGGTCTAAAAATTTATATCGGCCATTTTCTAAAAGGGCTCAGATATTCAGAACATACTTCTCTTGAGAGGTTCGAGGATTCGATTTTTTTCGAGTTATACGGCGGAAGGGACTTTATAGATCTTTCTGCTCCATCAGCAGAGGATTATAAAAGAGCCGCAACTGGACTTGAAATAGCAAAGGAAAAAATTTTAACCAAATCTTTCGACCTTTTCATACTTGACGAAATCAACATTGCCGCGCATTTCGGCCTGATAGAAATACCCAAGGTTATTTCTCTTATTGAGGAAAGACCCTACAAAACCGAACTTCTTTTCACGGGAAGATACGCTCCGGAAGAATTCATTAAAAGAGCCGACCTCGTTACCGTTATGGAAGAAGTGAAGCACTATTTCAGTGAAGGCGTCAAGGCGAGAACCGGTATAGAAATGTGACCAGGGAAAAATCTCTTTCAGTCTTCGCTGTATCTCTTTTACCGTGGTTTATGGTTTTCTGTCTTTTCTCCTGCCGTGACGGTTCTGCAAAAGAAAAAAACGAAAAAAACTACGACAGAATAATCATACTCGGTCCCAATCTGGTTCAAATAGTCTCCTCGCTCGGTTTCTCTGAAAAAATTGTCGGCATAGACAGCTGGTCCGACAAAAGCCTCGCCCGTAAAGACGCCGCGAGAGTCGGAGGTATTCTCGATCCTAATCTCGAACTGATAACTTTACTTGAACCCGATCTTGTTCTCGTCGCGGGAGACCCCACGCGTCTGAATGATTTTCTTTCAGAATATTCTGTCAAAACAATCGGTTTCAGCGTGGAAGACACCCAGGATATATTAAACGCAATATCCGAAATTTCTTCTCTTCTTTCTGCCGAAGGCGAAGGTCTTAAACTTTCAGAAAAAATCAGACAAGAATTAAGAGCGATTTCACCTTCCGGCTTTATCCCGCGTCCAAAAGTCCTTTTGGCAATAACCTCCGACGTTTCATCTCCTGAGAATTTCATGTCTGCAAGTTCTGAAACTTTTCTGGGCGAGATAATAGGCATAGCCGGAGGAGAAAATGCCGTCGGAGTCAACGCTGTTTTGTATCCCGAGATATCTAAAGAAGCCGTTCTTTTGCTCGATCCTGACATCATCATAGAATTCAGGCCGACAAATACTCCTGAAAAATACGACTCTCTCAGTCTTGTAAGCCGCTGGGAAAAAGTTTATCCCGGGATTAAAGCTGTCAGGAGGGGTTGCGTGCATATATGCTTCGACGAAAAGATACTGATTCCAGGACCCGGCTTCCCCGAATCCGCCCAATTCCTGCATCTTTTCATCCAGAGAGCCGTAGATGCTGAGGATTAGAGGCGTCTTTTTCTCCTGGGGAAAAGCTTTTTCTCTTGAAAATATTGATTTTGCGGTTGACAGAGGTTCTCTTACATCCTTGATCGGTCCCAACGGAAGCGGCAAAAGCACAGTTCTCAGAATAGCAGCAGGCCTGTCCAAGCCTCAGAAGGGATCTGTGTCTTTATTAAATCGCGAGTTGGATAAGATAGGACCCGGCGAAAAATCGAAACTCGTTTCCTATCTTCCGCAGTTTTCCGAAAGAGATCTCCCTTTTACAGTCGAACAAACAGTTTTAGCCGGCAGGTTCCCGTGGCTTGGAAGGCTCGGTTTTGCCGGCGATGAGGAAATTTCTTATGTCAAAGAGATAATGAAAGAGTTCGGTCTCTCAGATATTGCAGACAGGAGTTTTTGCACTCTGAGCGGCGGAGAGCGTCAAAGGACGTTGTTGGCTTCAAGTCTTGCTCAGAGTTCTGTTTTTCTCGCCCTCGACGAGCCGACCTCTTCGCTCGATATATCTCATCAGGCGGAGATATACAGAAAACTTAGAAAACACGCGGCGACCGGGACAACTATACTTATGGCGAGCCACAACATAAGTCTCGCAAGTATATACTCAGATGAAATTATCATCTTAAAGGAAGGAAAAATGGAAGCCAAAGGACATCCTGCGGAAATAATTGACGAAAAAATTGTTCGGCAGGTTTTCGGAGAAGAGCTGTCTCTTGTTTTCCAAAACGGCGTTCCTCTAATTTTCCCGAGGCCTGAATGAAAACCATTCTCACTAAAAAAAAGTTTTTAACAAATCTTTTAATTCACGCAGCTCTCGCTTTGGGGCTTCTCTGCATATCACCTTTCATAGGAGCTGTCCCCATAAAATTTTCCGCCCTTTTCGGAGACGGACCATTAAAAGATATTTTTTTAAGTTACAGACTCCCCCGCGCAATATCAGCTTTCATTCTCGGCGGCTCCCTTTCTCTTTCCGGGGCTGTTCTGCAGAGCACATTGAAAAACCCCCTTGTCGAGCCATACACTCTCGGAATAAGCAGTGTTTCAGCTCTCGGCGCCTTTCTCGCCTCAACGTATCTGTCTTTTATTCCGCTTTCCGGAATCTTTTCTTCATTGTTTTTTTCAGCTACGACACTGTTTTTCATCTACGCCTTATCCGCGAGAAAAAACACTTTTTCAATTCACGATCTCGTTCTATCCGGAATCACATTGAGCATTTTTGCCGGTTCTGTAATTACTCTCATGAGGTTTGTCACAAGCCCTTTCACAGCAGGAATCCTCGACAGGTGGTTAACCGGTTCTCTGGCGTTTTCCAGCTGGAAGACAGCCCTCTTCTCGGCTGTATTCTCTCTGCCTCTTGTTTTATTCGCCTTTATTAAAATGAACGCATACAACAACCTATATTTTGCCGACGACATCAGCCTTTCAAGAGGCGTGGATGTCAAATCTCTGCAGAAGATTTCTTTTATTGTCGTGAGCGTTTTCGTCGCGGGTTCGGTGGCTTTTTTCGGGCCGATTGGATTCGTCGGACTTATTGTCCCTCACATCGAGAAGAAAATCTCAGGACACGACTACAGAACCGTTCTGCCGGGTTCTTTCTTTTCCGGTTCAATATTCCTGTTGTTCGCCGACATAGCCGCCAGAAAAACCCTTCAACCGGCCGAATTGCCTGTCGGCGTCGTCACAGCTCTTTTGGGAGCTCCATTTTTTCTATACATACTTTTATTCAGAGGCAGAAAAGAAAAACATTGACATAAAAAAAAAGAAAATATACCTTATTTCAAAGGTTTTACGGGAAAGGGTTTTTTTATCATCCATCTGGTAAATAGTTCAAATGTCTTTGCTTTGAAGTCAGCTACTTCGAAAGGCGTATATTCGGAAATGCTCAAAGGAGTGAAAGCTGAACCATACAATGTGATATTAAAAGCTCTTCTCGACAGAGAAAAACTCAACTCCTTCGTCCTCGAAGGCAATATAGCTTTCCCTCATGCCCGCATAAACCTCATCTCATCTCCTATTGTTTCAGTGGGAATATCTCCGGGCAAAGACATCTCTTTTCCATGGCAGATGGAAAATTCGACTTCTCCGGTCAATTTCGTTTTTCTTCTTATACTCCCGACTCAGGAGTATTATCTTCACTCTTCCGGCAAATACGTCCGATACTCAGATATTGTAGGCGATCTCGCTAAATTCTTCAAAACCGTAAAAACAAAAAAAATAATGAAGAAGGTGAAAACAACCGAACAACTCCTGCAGTTCGTTGAGGAATACATAAATGCCTATGAATGAATGGCTTGAGATTCTGCTTGCTATTGACAACGCTGAAACTTATATAAACGAACTCACAAACGAAAGATATCTTTCAAAACTTAAAGAAATCGGGATGAGCTTCGACGAAAGCACCGTTGTAAATTTTCAGAATACAAAAGAAAAGCTTCTTAAAAAACTTCCTTCGGATCTCAAACGCGAATATCTAAGACTGATGAAAAAATACAAAGACGATCTGATACCGAGGGCTATAGTTCCTGCGAGAGAAGAGAGAGGGGAAGGCTATTGTGTAGGTTGTTCCAACAGGATTCCTGCGGAAGTTTTTCAGCGAGTTAAAAACCACCTATCGGTAGATAGGTGCGAAAACTGCGCGAGATTTATCTTCTGGCCCCCTCTCCCCTGATCCATTCCATGGCGATTTTTATCATCTCTTTGTAGCCGATTATTCTCAAGGCGTCTCTGGCGTCGTCCAAAACAATAAATTCATTGTCTCCCCTTGTTTTAATTATGTCTGCAAGATCTTTAGGAGAGACATTCCTAATTTTTATCCAGTTTGAATCCGGTATGAAAAAATCCGCGATATCGGATCTGATCAGCGATAGAGATAAATCCGAATCGTTTTCAACTCTGACAGCGAGAAAACCTTTTATTTCAGATGTTGCGAGAAATCTTTTTAAAAAATTTTCCGCCGCCTTTTGGTTGAAACCGGACCACTCTTCCCTGATCGAAGGGGCTAATCTATCCGTATTCGGATTGACGTAATACAACCTCATAAATTCAGTCATGGTATAATCGTCGTAAGACCATTCCTGCCCGGGAACACAAATACCGGATATTACAATTCCGGAATAAAGGTATCTTCCTGTGAGTTCAGTCATTAATTCATAGAGTAAAACAGCGTATTCCCTATTTGACGGAGACACATAATAACCATCTATTGCGTGTTTCGACAAGAGATCTTCAATTGAAAAAGAGCTCATGCTGTTTCCTGCCGCATCTTTTAGAAGCCAGTCCTTGTGAAGGTGAAATACGTGTGAAGCGCTCGTCGGCGGAACATGCCGGGTCCAAACCCTGAAAAGGTCGAGATTAAAAAATACAAGTAATTTTCTGAGACCGGCGCAATAGACTATTTCTTCGAGAATATCATAGGAAAAAGCAAAATCAAGACGTTCGGAAGGAAAGAGAGTCAGCCCGTCTTTGTATGCGTCTACCAGGATTCCGTCAATTCCTGTATTTGCTATTGAATCAATGAAACCCTGAACACGCTCAATCGGCATTTCTTCCTGTTTAATGAGGATAAAAACAGAACTGGAAATACTTTCAGGGATCAAGCAAAAAGCCGTCAAAGCGGCGAAAAGGAGACATTTTCTCACTGGCTGTAGAAATTAAAAGGAACTGTAAATGTGAAAGAACCTCCGCCCGGGTCAATGGCTCCGAAAGTCCAGCCGCTTATAGCCGATAATATCTGTTGTTCAAGCGAAGGCGAACCGAGCGTGCTGCTGGCCATAGAAACATTAGAGACATATCCTTCTTCCGAGATGGTTATCCTGACTACGATTTTCCCCTGAAGCGCAGGGTTCACTTCGAGTTCTCTTTCATAGAAATATTTAAGCCTTCCCTGATACCTGACTATAGCCCTGCGGACATCCGCCGCATCCCTTGCTCCGGACGTCGCCGCTGAACCTGAAAGGTCGGCTATAGTTCCACCTCTGACTCCCGCTGTCCTCTGATGCTGAAGATCTCCGCCTGTCGCGGGACCCGTTGAAATATCAGTTCCTCCAGTGACTCCCACGGTTCCTGTAACGCCCCCGCCAAGACCTCCTGAACCACCGGCCGCTGAAGCCATGCCTCCCGAAACACCTGAAAGCGAGGCTCCTCCGGCGAGAAGATCCTGAATGCTCGCGTCACCCCCGCCGAGGCCCATAGGACCCGTCGATGGTCCCGAACCTACACCGAGAACTCTCAACCCTCTTGCCACCCTCGAAGTCTGCCCCCCCTGACCGACCGGCCCTCCGGCTCCGCTTCCTGATCCCGAACCGCTGCCAGTTCCTGTCCCCGAGCCCGAACCCGTCCCTTCCGAAGTTCCTTCACCGGTTGTCGCTACACCGAGAGTTCCTCTCCTCAAGCTCTCTATGTCTTCAGTGAGTGAAACATCTAGCAAATCATTCTCTTCAAGTCTTTTTAGGGTTTCTTCAGCGGTAGCTAGATCGAGGTTAAGCGCCTCCACTTTGACTGTGAAAGCGTATAAAATCCAAAAAATCCAGAAAAGAGCGGTGGTAAAATCAAATATGGTGAATACCTTCCTGTCCTTTGAGTGTTCGCCAACAGTCAATCTGTCATGGGGTCTGTTGTTAAAACGCTCCCATTTGGGTTTTCCCCGTTCTTTTTCTATAGGCTGAGGTCTATCTTCCGGGGCGGGAGGAGTAGCCAGAGGTGTTTTGACGGCTTCTCGTCGAATCTCTTCTTCCCTTACTCCGAGCCTGATTATAAAGCTGTTTTTAAATTTAAGATCCGCTCTGTCTCCTGCCGAGATATCTATAGTTTTTTCAACAGTGCCGCTCCTTGCAAAAAAATCGTCGTCTATGCGCAGTCGATCACCGTCTTTGCTGATAACGCCGTAAAAACCGGGGATTATGGTCAAGGAATAACTTCCGCCGGCAGAATAAAACAGTTTAAGTTCTTTTTCTATAGTCGGCTCTTTGACAGCCGACCTGACCGTGTTCCCCGCAAGAAACACCTGATTTTTTTTGACGAGGTATTTCTTCAGGCTCCCGCCCTGGATTACTTCAACCCACCCGACAGAAGCCGCAGAAACCGTTTTCTGGGGTTTTTTTTGTGAAGATCCAGCGAAAGACTGGAAACCGTAGCCTATAACGGTGCCTCCCAATTGGATTCTTCCTCTGCCTGTAGTTTCCAGAGGGAGCACTATCTGATCATTCTCTTTCCTTACTTTCGCGCGAAGGGCGATGTCCTTGACAGAAATTTCATCTTCACCTATTTTAATCCAGCCTCTGAAGATATCCGGCTTTATCTTCAGTTCGTATGAATTCCCGACGCTGTTGTATGAGAACAGGACATGTTTTTGCGGTATGTCAGGATCGTCATCCGAGACCACTATTTCGCAGTCTTCGCTTTTGCCGATGGAAACGAGATCTTTTTCGACGACGAAATGCCTGCGTTTGCCCTGCTGTTGGACCACTACGGCAAGTTTGATCTCTTCCATTTTTCCCCCTTTACGATTTCAGAACTTCGGCGCTAAAACCATGACCGATACTTTTTTATAACCTGCCATCGTGCAGGTATTGACTATCTGCGTTATAAGGTTGTAACTCGTAAGGCTGTCTGCCTGGATAATGACTTTTATTGAATCCGGGTCAATCTGGTTGAGTTCGGCTGTCTGAATGGCTATTTCGTATGTCTCTCTGAGTTTTTCAAGCAAAGGTGCCACAAAAGTGTCCGTTTTGACGGGCATTTCCTCTGCAGACTCAATAATTGAAGTCTGGTCGAGCGTAATAGAGTAGTTATTGGCTGCCACCACATTAACTCCCACATGAGTTTTCTCTTCGATTTCTTCTTCAGAAATAATAGTCGGAAGGTTGACGTCCATCGGCGGCGGGCTCTGATTCGGATCTGTTGAAAAATTCAATAAAAGAAATATGAGAATAATAGTGAACATGTCTATAAGCGAAGTCAGCTGAAGGACAGGAGTCTCCCTGTCGGATTTCGGTCCTTTGGAAGAATTAGATGATTTAAGCGAAGATATGGATTTTCTGAACATCATTTTTCTCTTTGTCGGCGGTTTCGGAAACCACTTAGAGATACTCTCCCCTATTGAGTCAATGTCTTTTGGCATTTTTCAGCTCCTTTTCATGACCCTGTTGGCCACCACGGGGGAGGTTGAAGATAATTGTTCTGGAAACCGCATTTTTGGGATATTTTCATAAAACTCACAAGGTCGTTGAGGTTGACGCTTTCTCCGCTCACAGCTTCCCCTATGCTGTCTACGGATATCAGTATGAAAAGATTTAATCTGCTTATGACGCTGTCCATGACTTCGGTCTCAGCGGGATTCTGGGCAATGAAATTTTTTATCTCTCTCCAGTTCGGAGCTATTAGCTCTTCAGGAGTCGTGTCGAGAAAGGATTTGACTTCTTTTTTAGCTTCAAAGAAAAGTGAGTCGAGTTTGAGGGTTAAAAGAGTATCTATCTCGCCCCAGCCGTCGAAATACCGAGACTTTTCTATCATGGTGTCAACAGCAATTGATTCTCCTCCTACGTATCTGTATCGAGAAAATTCGCAGACTATTCTGCCGTCTTTTGTCCTTGCGAGAATTGTAGTCATGAAATAAGTGGGCGCTGGAATGTAATTTTCGCCTTCAACCGCCCCTAATCCGGCGAGTTCAAGATTCAGTATGGATGTCTGAACTATCTGAAAACTCGTCAGAAGCGCCGGTATGAGAATCATAAAAAGGTTCAAAACCGTTGTTACGTCCACGCCTCTTTGTTTATGACTTCTTCTTCCGGCTTTTGATACCGCGAAAGACATGCGTCAGTCCTTCTTTATATCCTGAAGCATATTCATTATTCTCACTGAATACTCGTCGATATCGTCAACGATACCGTCGGCTCTGGACTGAAGAAAAGAATGAAGCAGCATTACCGGTATCGCGACTGTCAGACCGAAGAAAGTTGTATTCAGGGCGATCGATATTCCTTGAATCAACTCGAGCGTTCTTGTAGAAGCGCTTGCGGTCAAAAGGGCGCCAAACGATTTTAATAAGCCGGCTATCGTTCCGAGCAAACCCAGAAGGGTCGCGACTTGCGCCAGAACGGGAAGGTAGTTGAGGCGTTTGTTGAGTCTCGGTATCTCGGCCAATCCGACCTCGTCTACAGCGTTCTGCATTTCCCTAATATCCCCTTTGTAGTTTCTCAGGCCTGCACCTATAATTTTAGACAGAGGTTTGCCTTCGCTGTCGCAGTATCTTATCGCGCCGGTGTAATCTCCCTCTCTCAATTTTTTAGTCACGTAGCGAAGGAATTTATCGGCATTTATACCCGATCTAAACAGAAATATCATCCTTTCGATAATCAATCCGAGAGAGACAAAAGCGGCTAGTGCGATAAAATGCATAGCCCATCCACCATTTTTATAAAACTGGACGAAAGCGGACAAAACCAACCTCCTTTAATGTATATTACTTTCCTGACAAATAAAATATTCCGGACCCGACGAGAAAAGTCCCTCCTGCAGCGAGGAAATAGGGTCCGGCTTTTCCTCCACTCGACATCAGATAAATTCCCGCGGCCGTCCCGCCTGCGCCTAAAAAAAGACAGGTCTTGGAAAAAGGTCTCGAGACCTGCGTGCGGCCTATCATGCCGAGTTCGGTTCTAGCCTGAAATACCTGGTTTAAGATTTCCCTCGAAAAACTTTGAGAAATAATGAAATTTGAAAAATCAATCTTAGCAGTAGCCGCTATGTTTATTACAAGGGGTTCTCTCGCTGTTCCCCGTATTTCAATTTCCTCGATTTCGAGAATACTGCTCGGAATCGACTGCGCAAAGACAGCCGTCGCGGTCAGCACCGTCAAGGTAAAAATAAAGATTTTCATACAGACCCGCCTGTTAAATCAGTTTCGCCGCTGTTACTGCGGTGGACTGGTTTCTTGCTCATTTTCATCGATATTATCATAAATCTCCGAATCGGGAAATAAATCCGGCCTAAATCGTTTGAGGTTATCTAAGGCTTTCAAGACATCCCTATACCATCTGTTATCAATCAGGGCATTGCTTTCGGCAGTCTGCTTGGAAGCAAGATAAAACTGAACGGCAGCATCCTCAAAAGGCAGAGCCTGCTCCTCGAGCTGTTCTTGAAAAAATATCTGCTCTTCTTCCGTCCAAAGAGGATCGTATTCAGCCTCTCTGAAAGCTCTCGCATAATCTTCGTTGCACTGGCCGAGAAGGTAGAGTGACGCAATTGTCGAAACACCCGCTTTCAGACCTGCGATTCTTGTCAGATTTTCCGCCACTGATTTCATTTCCATATCATAAGGAGGGTAAGTTCTGTCTATCGGCCAGAGCAGATCCGTCCCTTTTATTCTCTCAAAATCAATCTCTACAGTTCTCACCATGTCCATTTCGAATTCGTAAGGAAGTATCCCCGCGGCTCTTCCGCCTTCCAAATAATCATTCAGGATTTTCCTTCTTGTATTGTCTGCATCGGATATCAACCCGAGGCTGTCGTAGGACAGGGCAAGTCTGTGAAGCGCCTGATAGTGAATCTCCTCAGAAAAAGACGTCCCTTCAGCGACTCGTTTGAATGAGTTCAGGGCTCCGTTGAAATTTCTCGCGCCTAAAAATGCTTTTCCCGTCCAAAACACAGCTTCTTTCGTTCCCTGAGACGTTGGGTATCTCGCCGTAAACGATTCGAGGGCGCTTGCCGCCTCATTCCAAAGTCCGGCGCTACCGGTCCCGGAGCTGTCGGCTCTTTCAGCTCTGGATATGGCAATGTTCGCGAGATTCATGTAAGCCGAATACAGAAGGCTGTCGTCCTGGTAATCGTAGTTTCGGATATAGGATCTGAAAACTTCTTTGGCCCTCTCTTCGTAACCTGCGTTGAAAAATATCACGCCGGCGTTGAATAAAGATTTTTTGCCCTCTTCGCGTTCGGAATATTTTTTATGGACTTCAAGAAAAGTCAAAGCCTTCATAGTGTCAGTCTCAGAAATATTTGATGCCGACTGAAAGGCTATGACAGCTGCTTGCCTTGCCAGAGTCGTATCGTTAGATTGGGCCGAGGCTCTCAAAAACCAGGTTTCAGAAGAAGACATATCTCCGAGATTATAATAGCTCTGGGCGATCATGGCTGAAGCCGAAGCGGCAGCACTCGATGAAGGGAAATTGTCAACAACCTTCATATACCAGTTTTTCGACTCTTCGTATCTTTCGCCTTCATAGAGTATTTTTCCGATGGACATGGATATGTTAACCGGATCGGATACATCGGTGCCGGGTCTTTTGTTCCAGATATCCATGTATCTTTCAGCCGCGAGAACCATACTGTCCTGGCGTTCTCCAGAAGTGCTGTCGGCTGAATACCACTGATTGAAAGAAGTGACTGCTTCATAAGCCGCAGGAAGGGACAGAGAATCATAGGAATTATCCATCGAAACGGCGGTATAGTTATTAGCCGCGTCGAGAAATTTGCCCATTTCATACTGAGCTTCCGCAAGCGCGAACCGCAAGCCGTAAACTTCGGGGTCTTCCGGATACTGTTGGATAAAATTTCTATATCTCTCCGCGGCTGTTGCCCATTCTTCGTAAGTGCCTTCCTGCAGGGCTTTTCTGTGGTGAATACCCGCAGTGTAGAGCATGGCTTCCCTTATTAGAGAGTCGGTTGACGAAATCTCCGCAGAATCCTCTCCGGCGGCAAGAGTCATCTGCCAGTCCCTGCCGTAATTGTCAACGAGCCTGTCCATGGTTGCGTCGGCGAGGGTCATGTCGCCCACTTCAGCATAGAGCGATGCGAGGTCTCGCAGGACAAAAGGCGCTTTCGGGCTAGAAGGATACATCTGGAGATATGTATTGTATGCGTCAATTGCTTTCGGATAATCTACTTTCTCTTTGAATGTTTCGGCGAGCTTGAGGACCACTTCGTCTCCTTTTGGCATCTCGGAAAGCGCTGTCAAGACCCTCCGGAGCCTGAGGGTTCCGTTGGGCAACTCTGAAAAATCGAACCCGAGATACATGACCGCTTCGTCGGCAAGCTCCGTTCTGCCTTCTTCAGCGGACATCTCCAGAAGGAACAGAAAATGCGTGATGGAAGCCGGTATCGAATCAGGTCCCGCTACTCTGTTGAGCCATCCTATCATATATACTGCTTTGTCGTAGTTGGGGTCGTTAGGATAATCCATGACTCTGTCAAAATAATTAAGAGCCAAATCCACTTTGCCGAGTCCTTCGTGTCTGAAATTGAAGTAATACAAACCAAGCCTGAAACAGGCGGCGGGAACCCTTAAGCTTCCCGGATACCTTTCGACAAGTTTCCTATACATTATACTCGCCGAATCTACATCGCCTTCTTCTTCGAGTATCGAGGCAAGGGCGTAATACGCCTCAATAGCCGATACAGTGTCAACCCCTTCGTATTTTGATATTACCTGTATATATGTATCCTTTGCCTTTTTGTAGTCCGGGAAAGGTTCAAGCCCTGAAAATCCTCCTGCCATCCAGGCGTCGAGCTGGTTTTCATATTCGCTTTTTGCTCTGATTCTGTAAATCTCGGAAAGCCTCAGAGCTGCGTCAGCTCCGAACGGGTTGTTGGGATAAAACATAAGCAGGTTTTCAAGATAAAGCGCGGTGGCTTCCATGTATTCATCCTGAAGAAGCTCGAGGTTTCTCTTTTCGCTTTCCAGACGAAGAAGCTCCTGATCAGGGTCCAGCCTTCCCGGTCCGCACGAAAAGACGGCAAAGAAAACCGCTGAAGCACACAGCAAAAAACAAAACTTGCGGCCGGTTTTATCTTTCCGGTTCCTGAATTTCTTCCATTTCATATCTAATCCTCTGTATCCTCGATTTAATTTCAGAAATCTGTGATTCGACATCTTTATACATCATGAAAAAAGTGACTCCCGCACCGTATTGGGCTTGAATAAGCCAATTCGTCGCCTCGGTTATTCCCCTGGCGCCTATCTGGTTTTCAATGTCGGCGAGCATGAGAGAAATTCCTGTCAGTTTAAACTTAATGCTGTCGAGCGCTCCCAAATACTGCGCAGGGAGTTTTTTTTCAAGATAGTTTATGTCCATAAGGAGAAGGTCCGTCCTCGCCCTTTCTTCCTGAATCATGAGAGTGATATTCTGTTTCAAAACCTCAAGGTCCGCTCTGTCGGACTGTTTTATCTGGAACCCAATTGAACTGAGCACTTCCTGCTGATATCTGAGATTGGATTTTATCTTTTCCAGACTGTCGGCGACATCATTTCTGCCTCTCAGTCTCGATACCGCAATGAGATTGTCAAGACTCGCCATCAGGTTTCTCGTCGCACTGACGTCTTCTACGACGGAAGAGGAAAGGGCGTTTTCTAGAGCCGCGTCTATTACGTTTTCGTAACTGTAATTCACCGAGTATCTTTTGAGAATTCCGGAATATATGTCAAATGTTTTTTCGAAGGACTCCTTCTGAATCAAAATCGCCGCTTTGGCGAGCTGAACATCAGTGTAGATTTTTTCAATGTCATCGCGTCTTTCGAGGTTTTCAATAATTTCGAGCGCTTCGTCGAGAAGTCCTACTTTTATATAAATCCATGCTATTCCGAAATCCGCGGCGTTTCTGTCCGCGCCTTTATCTTTGGCGAGTTCGTAATATTCATATGAAGTCTGCAGTTCTCCGAGTTCATAATGCAGTTGAGCCAGGCTCATCAGAGCCCGTGACTTCCATTCGTCATTTAAGTATCCCGAATAGATGCCGAAAGCCATTTCGTTAAGTTTTTCCTTAGCCATTCCTATTCCTTCGGTGTTTTTATTCTCCTGAAAATAGGAAATGGCGCTTATATACAACGCGAAAGGAAACTGGGGTGAAGATGAAGATATTCTGGAACAGTATTCTCTCGATTTTATGAAATCAGCCATGGAAAAGTGGCAGAGAGACAATATCATATAGATATTGTCCGAAAAAGCACTGCCCGGGTATATTCTCAGAAACTCGTGGGATTTATCTACGCTCTCTTTGTAGTTTGACTGCTGATACGATATTACACAATACATATAAAAAGCCCTCTGCTTAATGCTGTCGGGAGACATTGGATGGTCTATGATGTTTTGGTATGTAACCTTAGCCCACCCAAGCGCTCCTCTGAGGTATAAAGAATCGGCAGAGCTTATCGGCGGAGGTATCTCCACGGCAAGTCTCAGTTGCTCAATTTCGGCGTAGAGATCTGTAAGAATATGCCTCTCATAGATAATATCTTCTTTGACAGAGTCTGTCACTTCGTAAATCCTGTCTGTCGAAAGAGTTTCCGTGGGATCCTCTGCTTGAGCGATTAAAGCTAAAATCAGCCAAAACATATTCTTCTTCTCTACTGACTTTCTTCGAGAATTCTGCGCAGTCTTTCGAGTTCTCTCTCGGCTTCTTCTCTTTTTCTCCTTATCTCTTCGAGTTCTCTCTGATAATTGCTCATTATCTCGAGTTCTCTCTGTCGGCGGACTGAAAGAGCTTTGCTTCCGAAAAACGGACCGAAACTGAACTGAGCTCCCATGACAAGTTTCTGCTGTTCCGTCGGGACATTCCTCGAACTGTAACGGACTCCGAAAGTTTGCTCTATTTCGATCCATGCCAAAACAAGCTCAAGATTGTCGTTAGCCCTGTAAACGGTTCCGAAGTTCCAATCCCTGCCGTCGATATCAGTGACGAAACGCAAATTTTTAATCGGCCTGAACTCCATTCCCAAAAAAATACCTTTCCATGGTTCCGACCTTTCCCTCTCTCCCTGAAATCTTCCGCCACCCAAACCTAATGTGACTATCACAGGAATATTCCTGAAATAATACGAAATGTCTTTTGAGAAAACACCGAAATAGGCAAAATTCTGGTTGTAACCGTAATAGTCGAGGGAATGCCTGCCGAACTCCGACATTTTCCTGTGCGAAGATATGTTCTGAACTCCTATGGCGACCGCAGGATATTTCTCGCTTTCCCTTAACAATCTCATTTTTACGTATCCGGTCCAGACATCTGTTCCGAGATAACCTCCGCCGATATCGAACCAGTCATATAACCCCAAAGTGAGATTGGCTCCGAAAATGTATTGCGAAAAAGTCTCGTAACTGGCTCCCGCCGATGCAAAGTCCTGACTGTAAACCGTAAAAACCGTCGAAAACTGAATGCTGGAATGAGGCATTATGTAGGCATTGGGAATATCAACCATATTCCCTTGCAGAAACGGTGAAGCATTGACGGCTACTGAAGAAAAGACTATAAGAACGAACAACCCTGTTTTTTTCATTGCTTCCTCCGTAACTTACATCATATTTTTTGTTTTCCCTTTATATGATAGTCCCAGTAATTAAATAAATCAACAAATAACGCGAATGTTCAGTAAACGACCCTTCTTGCCGTAACATAGCGGGTAGAATAACTTTCTCTGTCGAGAGAGCTGATTATCACTCCCCTGTTTCTGTATGAAGAGGAGTGAATGAATCTTCCGGACCCGAGATAAATCCCTACGTGTTTTGGATCGTTGAATATCAGAAGATCTCCGGGCGCCAGAGATTCTTTTGGGACTTCAATGCCGATTTTCTCCATGTCAGTCACTGTTCTGGGGAGATCCAAACCGTTTTCAGCGAAAACCCTGAACACCAGACCGCTGCAGTCGAAACCTCCGTTGCCTGTAGCCCCGTAAACATAAGGAGAACCCAGATATGAAATAGCGCTGTTCAGTATGGATTTTATCAGCTCTGTTTTCTCGGTAGCCAGGATAGGTTTTTCTTGAATGACCACTTCTGCTGCGGCAGAGTGTCTTATGCTGACAGAAGGGTCCGGGAAAACCACGGAAAATTCGATAATGGCAGTCCCCGCTTTTTTCTCTTCGTTGGGAATAACAATGTTTACATTCACAGGAGGTCTTTGCTGTGTAGTCGTCTGCTGAGGGGGAGGATATCTTCCGGGGATCACAAGACGCTGGCCTTCTCTGATAAAATCCGTGGAAAGATTGTTCGCGTTTTTAATAGCCCTGACTGTTGTCTGAAACCTCGACGCGAGCCCAGACAGGGTCTCGCCGCTTTTGACTACGTAAAGATTTTGACTTCCTGAAGATTGCGAAGGAATCGTGAGTCTCTGCCCCTCGACTATCATATCAGACGAGAGATTGTTGGCGGATTTAATTTCAGAGACCGAAATGCTATACATTCTTGAAATAGAGGTGAGCGTTTCACCGAGTTTGACAGTGTGGGTCAGAGAGTTCAGTACTCCTGTGGCGAACAACGCGGAAAATGTTAACGCGAGGGTTATCTTAAATAAATTTTTCAAAATACCTCCTAATTTCTTTTTCTTTTGTCCCGAGAGCGAGCATAAGTCTTATTCTCGCTTTATTCGCCCTGAGATTACCCGCAAAATAACAGCCGAGGTCTGCCAAATTCCTGCCTCCGCCCTCGTATCCGTATGTCGGCGCGACTCTGCCGTTTTGAACTTTCGTTGACACCACAACAGGAAGTCCTTTATCCAAGGCGTATTTTATTCCTTCGAGCATTCCGGGGGGGACGTTACCCCTGCCGAGAGACTCCAGGACGATGCCTTGAGCTCCGGAATTCACTGAATATCTTATCAACCTTGAATCGGCTCCCGAATACGCCTGTATAAGGTCAATGGGCAAAGCCAAAGAAGAAGCCTTAATGCTCTCCCTCTCTACCGTTTTGGAAAAGTATATCACTTTTTCGTCTATTGTCCCCAATAAACCGTATTCAGGCGAAGTAAAAGCGGCTAAATTTGATGTTGATATTTTAGCTACATCCCTGGGTGAAAAAATACTGTTGTTAATCACCACCATGACCCCCCGTGAACGGGATGCGTTTTCGAGCGCGACTTTTATTGAATCATAGATGTTTCTGGGTCCGTCTATACCGAGATCCGGAGGAGCCCGCATAGCGGCGGTCATGACGACCGGTTTATCGCCTGAATAAGTAAGAGAGAGAAAATAAGCTGTTTCTTCGAGAGTATCTGTGCCGTGAGTGATTATTATCCCGTCGCATTCGAGCGTTAGAGAATTTATCCTTTCTGAAATCTTCATCATGTCTTCAGGTTTTATCCACGGGCTGGGAACATTCGAAAACTCGTCGAATTCCAATATAAATTCCTCATCAGGGAAAGCCAGACCCCTCATCAACTCCTCTCCCAAAAAAGCAGGTATCAAGCCTCTGCCGGGATCTTTTTTCATCTGAATTGTCCCGCCGGTGGCGAGTATGAAGATTTTTTTCATCTTCTCATTTCTATCTCGTCGAGGAAATGCTCCTGTGTGAAGTCGAATATAAACTGAAAAATCTCTTCGAGGTCAATCAGGTTGTATTCCGGAACTGCAAACCATTTTGGGTTTTCGAAAGGAAGACCCGCGGCTTTCTGTCCTACCGGTGAAACCACCGCGCAGGGTATCTGCGCCCTGTAGCTGTTGAATCTCCTCGCTATCTCAATTCCGTCGTTTCTCGCCTCCTCGTTCGTTGGATCCACGAATACCACGAGGGCATTAGCCTGTTCGAGAAAAACCTGCCAGAGCAGATTGAATTTTCTCTTCCCGCTGCTGACCACTATGTCTATTGAAAAATCCTTCATCACGTCGAGTTTTGCAAAACTCGATATTGCACTGTCTTTCTTTGAGACGCGAATTTCTCTGCCTATGTATTTGAGTATGCTCGATATGAAAAAGTCGAGCATTTCTTTTCTATTGTCCTTCCAGATATCTATAACGAGTATCTCGAAAATTCTCTTTTCTCCGAGAGCTATTTTTTTCGACAGGTCTTCCATTTTTTTCAGGACTTTTGATTCGGCCGATGTCTCTACTTGCAAAAGTGCCTGCGTGAGTTCTTTTACTGCGGTGTTGTCTCTTGCTTCTTCATCCATCAGTCTAATACCTTCCAGAAGCAGATGAGAGAGATTTTCCCTGACAGTGACCTCCGGAGGAGTCCTGTCCGGGGTATAGACAAATATACCGTCCTGCCAGCTGATTATGTGATATATCGCGTTACTGCCTCTAAGCCTGCCAGATTCTGAGTGGACTATGACTCCCTTGTCAAAAAAGACTACAGCATTTTTTTCCGTGCTCTTTATCTCAAGAGATCCGGTCTTGGCGCCCATTTCCATGAATTGGAGAAGGTCCACAACCGGAAAACTAGCGACCGATCCTCCGAACCCTTTAACATTGTTCAGAACAAATTCGTCGTCATATCTCTGATATAGAAGATTTTCGGCGACTGCGAGCAATTCTTCGCTGTTTACAGGTTTAGACAGGCAAGCGTCGGCTCCAGCGCGGTATCCCTCAATCCTTTCGGCCGGGTTCGTCGTCGCAGTCAGAAGAATGACGGGAATACTTTTTTTTCTATGGTCGTCCCTCAGCCTTTTGCATATATTTATACCGCCTACCCCGGGCATCTGATCGTCGAGAACTGCAATGTGGAAATCTTCATCAAGCAGTCTCGCAAGAGTTTCAGATCCGTTTTCTTCCCTGGCAATATCATATTTTTTACCGCTGAAAACGTCCCCCATTACTTTCATCATATGAGGATCGTCTTCGGCAAGCATTATCCTTATCTTGCCGTTCATAATCATTATCTAACATAAAAACACAAAATAATCAATTTAGTTTATGGTCATATGCCAATGCAGATGAGGCTCGGAGAATCCTGTGTTCAGAGTATTTTCTTTCTGCTCAAAACAAATTCCAGAATAATATTTCTAATCTCAATGTCCGTCCTGGCGTCTATGAAATATATGCCGTTAGAACTGCACTCTTCATATATCTTTTTCTCAAGAGAAGACATCTTTCCGTCGAATTCTCTTTTCGCACCGGAAAATTCAGCGAAAGTTCTCTTTTGATTTTCCGGATCGAATAGAGTTGAATCGCTTTTAATAACATATCTCACTTCACTGGGATCCCTCACCCAAAAAAGCACGACTTCATTTTTTCTGTAACGCAACCCCTTCAGAGGCTTTATGAATTCATGACTTTCCCCGAGAAGGTCAGAAACTATTATTATCATGCTTCGTTTTTTTACTCTCTCGCCGAGGTCGTAGAGTATTTTTTCTATATCGGTTGGACCGCTGAATTGAGTTTTCTCTATCAAACTTACAACTCTCCTCACGTGAACAGATGTTCCGCGTGGAGGCACAATTTTTTCTATGTTTTCCCCGAAAGATACAAATCCAACCATGTCTCTCTGCCTCGCGAGAAGATATACGAGGGAAGCGCATAGAATTTTCGCATAAAATGATTTTTTTATATCCCGGCTTCCGTAGTCCATGGAAGCCGATGAATCGAGGACTACATAAGCCTGCAGATTCGTCCTGTCTTCGAACTCCTTTACGACAATTTTGTCTCTTCTGCTGGTCGCCTTCCAGTCTATCCTTTTGGTTTCATCGCCGGGATAGTATTTTCTGTGCTGAGAAAATTCAACTGAAAAACCTTTGTAAACGCTTCTGTGAAAACCGCTGAAAAGGCCTTCGACAACTATTTTTGCGATGACGTTAAGAGATGAAGACTTGAGAAGATCATAAGGGATATAAGGGCCGGGTTTATTCACAAAAACCTTTTTTAATTATGTTCTCCGAAAAGATTTACATACCTAATTGAAATTACAGTTCATTATGATATCATTTTCTGATGCTCGCAATTAAAGATTTGAAAAAATACTACGGCAAAGTCCGGGCTGTTGACGGAGTGAATATAGAAATCCCGGAGAAAAGCATTTTCGCCTTCATAGGCCCTAACGGCGCAGGCAAAACTACTACAATAAAAATACTCGCGACTCTGCTTTTGCCCGATGAGGGCGAAGTTAAAATTGGCGGTATAGATTTAGTCAAAGAACCAAAAAAAATAAAAAAACTGATAGGATACATACCGGACACACCTTTTCTTTACGAGAAACTCACAGGAAGGGAATTTCTCCAGTTCGTCTCCGAATTGTTTTACATTGACAGAAAGACATTCAAAAGACGCCTGTCATATCTCGACGATTATCTCGCATTCGGCGACTGGATAGACAATCTCGTCGAAAGCTACTCTCATGGAATGAAACAGAGAGTAGCCATTGCGTCTTCTCTGATCCACGATCCATATCTTCTTCTCATAGACGAGCCTATGGTCGGCCTCGACCCGCTGTCTGCAAAAAGAGTTAAAGATCTTTTTAAGGATTTTGCGACCGGCGGTAAAATTGTCTTTTTGTCAACCCATACGCTCTCTCTCGCTGAAGACATAGCAGACATGGTCGGAGTAATTAACCGGGGTAAATTAATATACAGGGGAAACCCTGAAGAACTGACTTCCCGAAAAAGGGAAAATCTCGAGGAGATTTTCCTAAAGATGATAGCCGAGCAGACATGAAACCGCTTCTGCGATTGAAACTTATAATTCTCAAAAGAGAACTGTTTACTTTTTCCGCTCAAAGCATAGTCAAATCAATCTCATTTTTCACGGTTATCACTGTTTTTTATACAGGAATATACGCCATACTGAAAAGAATTTTCGGTTTTCTCTATATTGAAGAATATATAGGCCCTGTGATTATAACAAGACTCATAGCGATGACTTTTTCATCTTTCTTCTTTTTTCTAATTATAAGCAACATTATTACATCCATCCCGACTTTTTTCAGGAATCCCGAGGTCGATTATCTTTTTTCTCTTCCCCTCGATGCCAAAAAAATATTTGCGTCGCGGCTCATTGAAAACATTGTTTTCGCTTCATGGGCAAGCGTAATAGTCAATATACCTGTCATCAACGCATACGGTTCGATTTACATGGGTTCATACAAATACTATGCAGTTTCCATAGTATCTCTATTTTTGTTCCTGCTGACGACGGCTTCAGCGGGAATATTCATAATCTTCATGATATTTCCGGCGTTTCTGAGCTTTTCAAGGCTTAAAATCGCTTTTACTACAATAGCCATACTCTCTTTATTCATAGTAGTCTATCTTTCCATGAAATTTAACATCCTCTTCAGAGTTCCGGATATAACCACAATGCAGGGCGTTCTTGACTACATAAACTCAATTGAACTTCCGGCTTTCAGACATCTTCCCTCTGAGTTTTTCGCCCAAACCATGAAAGCCTCGGTTAAACCGGGTTTTGCCTGGATCAGACCGCTGGGAGCCATGGCATTATACTGTCTGGCGGGATTTGTCCTTCTGGGACTGTCTTCTCTAAGGTATCAAAAGCTTTTTTTGACGATTCCGGCAGTTTCAGGCAACACATCAAAAAAAACGAAGGGATTCCCCGCCATAAAAGGCAGAATTTTCAGGTCAGCGAGAATACTCGCATACAAAGACCTGCTCGTGTTTTTTCGGGAACCGACACAGTGGGGCCAGAGCCTTATTCTCGTTCTCCTGCTGATCATATACATTTTAGGAATCATAAACTCGTCTTTCAACGTCAGGCTCCCTGTGTTTATGACTTTTATTTCCTTTGCTAACATCGCGTTCGTTTCTTATCTTATGGTCACAATTTCCGTGCGGTTTACCTATCCGGCTATAAGCCTGGAAGGAAATTCGTTCTGGCTTATGAGAACATACACTGATCTAAAGACTTTTTTGGCGATAAAATATTTCATCGGCTTAATCCCCATCCTCCTTACGGGAATCATGCTCGTATCCCTTGGCAATTATTTTCTCAAGACAGGAAAGTTAATCGCTTTAATCGGCATAATCAACATCTTTCTATTTTCATGGGCAATAACAGGCATTAATATAGGCATAGGCGGCATGGTTCCGAATTTCAAAGAGAAGAATCCTTCAAGACTTTCCGCGGGAGCCGGAGGAATAATAGCCGCGGTTGTCAGTCTTTTCTATCTGATCTTCTCTCTGCTTGTTATGAACCAATGGGCTTTTGATTATTTCAGAACGACTTTTTTCTTCGGAGGAAAGGTGAATTTCCTCCTTTTAGCCGCCTGCCAGTCAGTGGTCCTTTTATTGACAGCGGTTTTCGCGATTACCTTTCCTCTTCTGGCGCTCAGGTCGCTAAAAAAAATCAACCTCTGAATTCTTTAATATGAGTAAATACGTTCCAAAATCTCCTTCAGAAGCCCAAATCACTGAGAAAAAGAGCCGTTTTATTGCATATATAGCGCGAGTGCAGGACCCGGAAGAGGCGAAAAAAACAATCACTGAACGCCGGAAATTGTTTAAAAACGCCAATCATCACCCCTACGCTTTACTTTTAGGCGAACTTAAAAAATACTCTGACGACGGAGAACCGGCAGGAACTTCAGGAAAGCCGATTTTAACGCGGATGGAAAGAGCTGAACTCTTTGAAACCCTGATAATCGTCAGCAGAATTTTCGGAGGTATAAAACTCGGCGCTGCGGGTCTCACCAGGGCATACGTCAAGGCGGCGTCCTCGGCAATAAAGTCAGCCAGACTGCAAAAGCTCGTAAAGGTTGTAGATTTTGAATTAGCTTGCAGTTATAAGCATTTAGAAGAATTCAAATGTTTGACAGATTCAGTTAGAGTTTATTTCATGAAAGAAACTTTCGCAGAAAATGTTCTGATTTCTTTCTCGGTTCCAGAATCAGACGAAATAATCTTTACCGAGCTCCTCAAAAGATCTAAAAGAACACTGCCGGCACCTTTGAAAAAAGGCGAAAGATTCGTTTTAATAGATTTCCTACCTGAAAAAACCGGCTAAAGGACCTTTATCAACGTCCATTTGTGCCATTTGGGAAAATTTCTTTCTGTCGGGCATATAGTAAATTCCTCCGGCACTGCAAAAAACTTTTCTGTCTTTGTCTTCTATTTGAGATTCACATATGACCTTTCTGCGCTTTACTTCAATCACTCTTGCTGTCGCTTTCAAGTCCGCTCCGAGGGGCAGAGGAAACTTGTATTTGACTTCCATTGACAGGGTAACAGCCATTAACTTTGTCTTCTCGAAAGAAGCCCAGAACATGACTTCGTCAAGAATGGTTCCGGCTATGCCTCCATGAAGCATTCCCGGAAAACCTTCGTATTTTACGCTCGTCTTAAAGAAAGCGAAAACATCCTCGCCTTCTCTGAAAAACTCAAGTTGAAGACCAAGGGAGTTGTGGGGCGAGCAGGCAAAACAATTGTAATTGCCGAGAAGCAGAAATGGATTCTTTACTTTTTCCATACTAGATATGATAATAAACCGTGATATTAAAAATGTCAAAAATTTCGGCAATATTGCTTTTTTCTATATCGGGTTGTGTCTCTTATTCTTTCCACGGAGGCACTTTTCCTCCTAAAGCTCAGAGTATTTCAGTTCCTGCGGCTGAAAACATTTCAGGCATGTATGGAATAGAGCAGGCATTTACAGAGGCTGTCAGAAGCGCTTTTATTAAAGATTCCCGCCTACTGCTGACCGATTCAAAAGATCCTGACTTGACTCTTTATCTAAAGGTCTCTTCATATTCGAATGAAGTTTTTTCTTATACTTCTGACGAAACTATTGAACAATATCAAGTTTCCATTGCGGTGAGCGTCACTTACATCAACAATATTGAAAACGACACTATCTGGAAAGACAAACTAATTATTGCAAACGGCATTTATTCGGCATATAATCAGTCGGAAGATGACGGAAAGAAGTCTGCTTATGAAGATTTTTCAAAAATCCTCATTTCTTTGATGACAGAAAACTGGTAAACTGTGCCCAACGTTTTGAAAAGGAGTCAAAAATGAGAGACACGACAAAAACAAAAATGGATCTTATAAATGAAGTCGCTGAATCTACTGGTTTTCCCAAGAAAGACACGAGTGTAGTTGTCAACGCTTTCATCGACGCCCTCGTTGGAACTATTGCAAGACACGAAAGAGTTGAAATAAGAGGATTCGGCGTTTTCAAGGTCAAAAGCAGAAAAGGAAGAAGCGCCATAAATCCAAGGACGAAACAGATGATGAACATTCCGGATCACCTGGCTCCAACTTTCAAACCGGCGAGATTTATAAAAGAGTCAGTCAAAAAAAATTGATAGGAGGAACTTTGCCCTGCGGTAGAAAAAGAAAATTACAGAAAATTCGTACTCATAAACTGAAAAAAAAACGCAGACTAAACAGACATAAAAAGAAAATCAGATAACTAAAAAGAGATTTTCCCCAGTCGCACACGTGCCCGTGGCTCAATCGGATAGAGCAGCGGATTCCGGATCCGCAGGTTGAAGGTTCGAGTCCTTTCGGGCACGGAAAAATATGTTTGAAAAGATATGCGGTCTCAGGATAGATGTTGACACAAAAACAGGTCTGAATTACGGCGTTCCGGAAATACTGAAAATCCTCTCCCGTTATAAAGTTCATGCGTCATTTTTCTTCTCCACCGGTCCTGATGATTTTATGCTTTCTTTTTCAAGGCTGTTTATTGAAAAAAACTTTGCTAAAAAAATAATCAAAGACAGCGGTTCTTATTTGAACCTGCTTAAAAACAACGAGTCTAAATCGCTTAAAAATACAGTCGCCCGCGTCCTCTCTGAAGGGCATGAGGCCGGTCTTCACGGGTTTTCGCATTACAGGTGGATAGCCGCTTTCAGGCCTGGAAAAGAAAGATTTTTTTTTCAAAACCTTATCAAGGGGATAGAGGAATTCTCCTCTGCGGCTGGTTTTGTTCCTTCATTCACGGGAGCTCCCGGTTGGAAAATCTCTCCGGATTTTCTCAAACTTCAGGATTCTATCGGTTTCGACTACGCCAGCGACGTCAGATCCGCCTCCCCTTTTTACCCAATAACCGGACAAAATGAGAAATTGAAAACAATCCAGATACCGGTGACCCTTCCGACTCTAGATGAACTGCTTGTATCCGGAGATTCTTTTGATTATGTTCTGAAAGAAGGCGGAGTTTATTGCGCTCATGCCGAACTCGAAGGCATAAAATACGGTTATTTTATCGAAAAGCTGATCTCTGATAACAAAAGAGAGGGGAACTTATTTGTTCCGCTGAGTTCATTGAAAAAGAAAAGCCTGCCTGCCTGCAGAAAAGTATTTCTTTCATATATCAGAGGCAGGACTAACCCGGTCGCTGTCGCATGAAAAATAAAATTCTTCTTTTTTCACCGTCCCAAAAACGGCTTTACGCGGGGAAAGTCCCTTATCCGCCGTTGGGTCTTCTCTATCTGTCTTCCGTCCTCAAAAGGGAAGGTTTCAGAACAGAATTAGTCCAGGAAGATTTTCTCGGAAAAAGAGAGCTCATCGAAAGACTCACTCAAAATGAAGTTCTTGCGGTATTCGCAACCTGCACAACCCCGCTTTTCAAAAACATCAGGCGTATTGGTCGAATCCTCGCACAAAATAACGGTCCTTCGATCATTCTCGGAGGTCCTCACGCTACTTCTTACGGGAAAACCGCTCTCGCTGAAGGCGTTTTGGCAGTCGTGAAAGGAGAAGGAGAATATTCCGCTGTGAAAACAGCTGTTCTTCTTTCGAAAAATCAAAGCATTGACCGCGTCGAAGGCGTGACGACAAGAAATAGAGAAAATCCCGCGTCTGATTTTATAGAAGATCTCGATTCAATACCTTTCCCGGATTACGGACTTGTCCGGGACTGGAAACTTTTCAACCCCCCCGAATCCAGGCAGACGCCTGCTGTCCCGGTATCTTTCAGCAGAGGCTGCACGGGAAACTGTATATTCTGTTCCACCCCTACTGTCTGGGGCAGAAAAGTCCGCAGAATGTCCCCCGAAAGAGCCATGCATTTAATAGAATATATTCACAAGCAGATCAAGGCGAAGGAAATTCACATAACCGACGATGACTTCACTGGAGACAGGGAATGGACAGAAAATTTTTTGTTTATGTTGAGGAAAAAAAGGCTTCCCCTAAAATTTTATTTCATGAATGGACTGAGACCCTCAAATATAGACGAGGATATGCTGGAGCAGATGAAGCGATCAAATTTCGTTAATGCGGGATTTGGAATAGAGACAGCCTCGGATGAAATCTACAGGAACATCGGCAAGGCAGTCGAAATGAAGAAATACGAAGATGCAGTCAGGCTTTGCGCCGAAAAAGGTTTTACTACCTGGATTTTCTATATTTTCGGCTTGCCCTGCGAGACACGAGAAACAGTTGAAGAGAGTATTCGGGGGGCAAAAGCTTCAAAAGCTCACTTCGCCAAGTTTTTCATACTCCAGCCATATAAAGGCACAAGGATTCACGAGATCTACCATAAAAAAGGATTTCTGTCGAAAGGGATTTCGGAAAAGAGCCTTTATGACGCGCCAGACCTTGATCTTCCGGGCTTGAGCAGAGGCGAGATGAAAAAACTTCTGAAAAAAGCCTATCTTAAATTTTACTTAAACCCAGGGAAATTGCTCAATATAACAGGTAAAACCTTCTGTTTCAGCTCTAAATCATTCTTATCCGACGTAAAATTCGTATTGAGAATGATAGGATTGTAAATGGCAAAAAAGAAGTTTATTGTCATGTTCGCTCCGCCAATCATTACCGCGGCTGTTTCGTTTGCTGTTTATCTTTTTTTCTCCGCTCCCGGCCTTTTCTGGGAAGATTCACCTCTTATGGACATCGTCGCCAGAACTCTTTCCATAACACATTCTCCGGGGCACCCTTTATATTCGATAATGGGAAGGTTTTCAGTCATCTTGCTGGGCTCTTTTGTTCCGCAAGCCAGGGCTGTCGTCCTGGCAAATGTCTTTTGTTCATCTCTCTCTCTTTTTTTCTTCTCTTTTTTTCTGGTGCGTTCAGGCAGGACTTTCGCCTCCAGCGTAGGAGCTCCTCTGATGTTCGGTTTTTCTTTCCCTCTTTTGCATTACTCCACTGTCGCCGAAACATATTCTCTTTTCGCGGCAGGCCTTTGTTTTTTTCCTATAGTCTACGGATCAGAGAAAAAATCCGGACTTTTTTTCTACCTGCTGGGACTATTTTCCGGCGGAAGCATTTTACTGATTATAACACTGCCTTTTCTTCTGGTTTCAAGGTTCTTGAAAGAAAAAAGTGTTAAACTTTTATCCCTTTACCTCCTTTTGTTTACGCTCGGATTCTCGATATATTTTTTTCTCCTCGTCAGAGGATCGGTCCCTCCTCCTCTCAATTGGGGAAATCCGAACAATCTTAAAAATTTTTTCGATGTCGTCAGCATGAAAGAGTTCAGAGGCGACTTCGCCTCGGGTTTTCTTTCTGAAAAAAATCCTTTTTCCGCGATTGCAGATATAGCGAGGAGTCTCGCTCTGAATTCCGCCATTGTCGGAGTTTTCCTTTTCGGAACCGGTATTTGGGCGCTTTTTAAGAAAGACAAATGGATTACTTTATCCCTCATAGTCATTTTTTTTACATACCTCGCTTTTGCCTTAAAAGCCGGAAGAGGTCCTGATTTTACAGCTTATACTTTGCCGCTTTATTTCTTTTTCTCTATGGCCTGCGCATTTTCCGACGGAAATGTCAGAATCAGAAAATTTTCGGGTTTTTTTCTTATTTTCGCGGCGGCTCTTAGTTTATTTCTGAACCATCCTCCCGCCGAGAGAAGAAATTCAAGAGGTGCAAATCTCTATCAAAAACTTCTGCTCTCGGTAATTCCTCAAAACTCAGTTGTGTATTGCGAGAACACAAACGATTACTTTCTTCTTCTCAATGCAAAAATAATTGACAATGAGAGAGCTGACCTGACTCTTGTTTTTTCCGACCTCCTTGACGAAGAATGGTATCTGGAGTCATTAGGTGAATTATCCCTGTTTATATCGTCTCCCGAAAAACTGATTGAGTTCTGTATCCAAAAATCCGTTCCTTTGGTCTTTATCCCTTCGACGAAGACAAAATCGATACCAGGCTATTTCACACCTAAAAGCTGTTTCTTTCTTTTCAATTATTCAGACACCACAAGCGAAATCGCATTCAGAGTCATAGACGATCCCGAACCATCGTCACAGAACCGTCAGAGAGTAATCTGGGAAAATCAGATGAATTACTTCAATACCGCTGGAAAAAAAGAAGAACTTATGCGGGTTCTCGACTCGCTCAATCATAACTTTTCACACTGGCAATACAGATTAAACAGAGCTAAAACAATTCTTTCAGCATCGGGAACCGGGCAAAAAGAAACCGACGCGGTTTTCCGGGACCTCGAAGAAGCTCTCTTGCTCGGAGGAGACAGAGATCTTATCTATTTCTACAAAACTCTCGCTTTCATGGCAACAGGAGATCTCGAAAAAGCCGAGCAGACAGCCAGGCTAATGCGAGATTCACCGCAAAAATCCGAACTCAATATATACATAATGTCGGCTCGCGGAGATGATTCCGGAGCTAAAAATGAACTCAGAAAGGCTCTCGCAAATTGGCCAAACGATAAGAGGTTGTTAGAACTCAAAGAGATTCTCGGTCCATGAAATACTCATGTTGTTTCTCTAAAGGGTCGGTTCAGGTTATAATCAACCCTAGGAAAATTTTATGAAGAAGATAAAGAGAATAACAAAGGCTTCGACGAGATCTCTTAAAAACTTCAATCTCTTCGATCTCAGACATCCATGGCTGAAATTTGTCCTTTTAGTGACACTTTTGACCATTACCGGAGTGGGAGTAATCTCCTACGTTCTCACACAGAAAGTCATAAATGACATAATAAAATCAGAAGAAGTGGTCGCCCAGGGATATGCTTCACTTATAACTTTTTTCACTACTCAAGTCGCTCAGAATCCCTCAGACGAGAAAATATTCAACGAGGGCAAGAGGATAATAGCTTCAATCCCCATTCCGGTCGTCATAACTGAACCGGACGGGAAACCGAGGGCATGGAGAAACATTGGCATAGGTCCGGATGCCGTATCGAGCGAAGAACTCGACATAACAAATATCGAGTCAACAGATAACACAGTCATTCTCGAGATAATCCAAACCTATAAAAAAATGGATAAAATCAACGACCCCATACCAATATACGTCGAAGTGGGAGAAGTCCGTTTGACCGCCGCTTACCTTCATTACGGGAATCCCCCCTTTCTGAGGACAATAAATCTTTTACCCATTATTCAGACGATACTGCTTATTACGCTTCTTTTTACACTCTTGATTTCTCTCAGAATAGCGAGGAGTTGGGAAAGAGACAATATATGGATGATAATGGCAAAAGAAACCGCTCATCAGCTCGCGACTCCCCTGTCTTCAATTATGGGCTGGATAGAATTCTTCGGGGCCGACAAGTCCACTATAGATGAGGGATTGGAAAGTATTCAGAGGGACCTTGCCAGAATGAACAACATAATCAGAAGATTCAGCAGAATAGGAACTTCCCCGACTATGATGTCCGTCGATCTCGACGAAATAATAAAAAACTCAGTGGAGTATTTTTCAAAAAGACTGCCTTCTCTCGGGCACAATGTCAGTTTGTCATATACCCCCTGCGGGCTTTGTCACGTAACAGGAGACACGGAACTTCTGTCCTGGGTTATCGAGAATATTATTAAAAATTCTCTTGATGCCATGAACAAGGATAACGGCGAGATATCCATCAGCCTTGAAAGAGAATCTAAAAAAAATAAAGCGTTACTCAGAGTTTCTGATAACGGAAAGGGAATGACTAAAAAGCAGATGCAGAAAGTATTCGATCTCGGATATACATCAAAAAAATACGGCTGGGGCATGGGTCTCACTCTCGCAAAGAGAATCGTCGAAACAATGCATGAAGGAAGAATATATGTTGAAAGTTCCAGACCGGATTACGGGACAGTTTTCGCCGTCGAACTCAAAACAGTTTCATAATTTCTCAGCGAGAACAACAGTAGTCTTTATAGAATATGACTTGCCGTCGGCAGTTTTCGCACTGAGAAGTATGATATAAATTCCGGGATCGAGCTTTTTTCCGCTCTCTTCCCTGCCGTCCCATATAAAATATTGAATCATTTGGTGTTCTACGCTCTCAAATGTTCTCACGAGATGACCCGTCACATCGTATATTTTAATCTTCATGATTTCAGGATATGAACCGAGAGAGACAGCTAAGACGCAGGTTTCGTCAATACCGTCTCCGTCCGGAGAAAACGGATTGGGTGATACTGAAAGACTTCCCGAAAATTGCGGCAAAACAGCCCCAACAGAATTTATAGCGCCGGGAGTGCCCCCTTCCGGCGAGACGCACCGGCTCCAGTTTCCTGAGACATCGGACGGGACATCATCACACACCCTTTCAAGACTATAGCCGTTTTCCCATGAAGAAAAAACATAACTAAAAGCGTCTATTTGCGTGCCGCATAAACCCAATATTTTTATTGAATCGGCAGAATTATTCATGATAGGCCATGTTTTCGGCTGAAAGAGAGTCCCCGTAAAGTTAATATATGACGACAGAAATTCAGATGAATCCTCGCATATCACCGCGAAACATAGAGGGTCAAGCGCCAAGGAGACAGGCGCGCTGTCATTGCCGCTGACATATAGAAAGTCAAGAGAACATTTTTCGGTGTATCTGTTTTTAAGTTCAAACCATTCTTTAGAGAGATAAGGTGCGAACATTATCTCTGAGAGAATAATCTGACCGGGCATATTCCCGAATCTGATCATCCTCGAAACTGAAGCTTCGAGAGCTTTGACAAAGAAGGTAAACAAACCAGCTGGAGGATTTTCCCAGATTATTGACGCCGAATCGGACAATCCGGGAAAAAGAGATTTGTCGTAAATTGTTTCACCTGCTTTTTTTAAGCTGTCGGCAAGGTTCAGATAATCTGTATAAAGCAAAGATATTCTGAAATCTTCAAGAGTGTCTTGCCCCATGTTCTTAAAAAAGATGCTGATCGTGCAGGGCAATGATGGATAAGTTTCGGTAAAATGTAAAGATATGGGATCAATCCAGAGACCGCTGCAATATACACTGTTTTCCATGCCCGGCGTGCAGTAATCTAAAGAAGGCATCCAGGAGTTCTCAGAATCTTCAGCAGACGGATTTATTCTCTCGGCTGAGATGCCGTCTCCGGGGTCGAACGGAACTCCGTCGAGAGAATCCCAGGGAGTTCCATATGTCGAGATGACGTTCTGTAAGGAGTCCTTCAGTAAAACAGGATCATTGACAGAAAGGCCGTTGCCTATCGTCGTATTGTCCACAGTCACAATCAGAGTGTTGTCGCCGAAAGAATAGGGCTGATAAAAATCCCCCGGTTCGGTATATTCAGGATCCAGTATTACGGCATAATGCCCGGGTTCCAAAATACATGTGCCGTAGATTACATTCTGGGCTATGAGCCTTTCGTCAGTCCAAGGCATGATAATGTCAATCGCATCGCCGTCGCTTAAAAGATATTTTGAAAGATCGACAGAATTTGTTGCGGCGTTGTAAAACTCCACAAATTCGTTTCTGTCCCCCGGAGACCCCTGCCCCGTTTCATTCCCTTTCGGATTCGCCATAACCTCATTGATAACAACCCCTTCTGCAAATAGACACACCGCACACAATATATTGACAATAACTGTAAAAAATAGTAGAATACAAGGGTTATGAGAGTTAGAGCAGAAACTAACACGAGGAAGTGGGCAAAAGCTCTTGAAGATCTTCATGAGGTTGCCGTCAGGCTTGGAGTCGAAGTAATTTACGACAAGATCAGCGGAGAAGGAGGTTTTTGCAGAGTTCACGATAAACCTGTCATTGTTTTGAACCGCATTTACAGCCCCCAATCTATGGTCAGAATTTTCATTCAAAACCTCGGAGCTCATTACTCTCTTGAAGAAGTCTATCTTTCTCCTCTATTGAGAAGTCTTCTCGAAAAAAGATCTGTCTCCAACGCAAGCTGATAATTATCCCTGAAATCATTCATTTATGAAGAGCTTTTCCTATCGCATCTCTTGCCGCTTCCGGAAGGATTTCACCAAGAGAAGGGTGGACGTGAACTGTCTCGGCGAGATCTTCGAGACTCAGTTCGGCTCTGAGAGCCAGAGAGATTTCCGCTATCAGAATATCAGCGCAGGCTCCCGTTATCTGACCGCCGACAATGACATGGTCGGGTTTTCTTGCCACGATTCTCGCATAACCATCAATCATGCCTGAAGACACCGCCTTACCGTTCGCCGAAAAAGGGAACTCACCCCAAACCACTTTCAATCCTTTTTCTTCCGCTTCATAAGGTGTAATGCCCACAGTCGCAACTTCAGGATCCGAGAAAACACAGGATGGGATCTTTTCGATTTCTTTTCGGTAACTTTTTCCGGAAATGACCGAAACGGCCACTTCGGCTTCGTGAGAGGCTTTGTGGGCGAGATAAGGTTCTCCTGCGACATCGCCAATGGCAAAAACATTTTCAACTGAAGTCCTGCAAGCTTCGTCCGTCACGATATGCCCTCTATTGTCTTTTTGGAACAAATCCGATGATGCAACACATGAATTCGGTTTTCTGCCGGTAGATATGAGAACTCTTTCGACTTCCAATGATTCTCCTCCGCTGAGATGACATTTCACGGCATCGCCGAATACTTCGCATTTTTCGAGCCGTTCACCCGTAATTATTCTCGCTTTTTTCTTTTTCAGGGATTCGGTTACTATTGCGCTGGCTCTTGGATCGTTGAGAAGAGGAAGAATTCTGTCGAGCATTTCCACAACAAAAACACTTTTGCCTATTGAAGCCCAATAAGTAGCCATCTCTATTCCAATAACGCCCCCTCCTACTATAAGAACACTCGAAGGAGCATTTTTCAGTTTTACGGCTTCGTTGGACCCGATAATATGCTCTCCGTCAAATCTCGCTGAAGGTATGTCCGCAGGACATGACCCGGTGGCAATTATAATTTTATCCCCCTCGATTTCACAATTGCGGCACTTCACCTTTCGCATCAAGACTGATTCAGCGCGGTCCGAGACAATTTCTACTCCTCTTGAGGCGAGTAGGTTCTCCACTCCCTTCACGAGTTTTGTCACAGTTAGATTTCTGTGCCGATCGACTGAAGTTTCGTCGAAAGTGAGTTCTTGTGCATTCAGTCCGTATCTTTTGCCGTTAAATGAAGAAACAAAAAGAGAAGAACAGTAAAGCATCGCCTTGGTAGGTATGCATCCTGCGTTCAGACATACTCCTCCGACTCTGTTCTCTTCGACCAAAGCTGTTTTAAGTCCTATTCTCGCGCTTTCAAGCGCGGCGACGTAGCCTCCGGGGCCGCCTCCGACGACGACGACATCATACATCTTTTTCTCCTTTTGTTTATTATACTCATTAAAACTAAAAAGGACAAACAAAGGGCTGAAAACAATCCGATTAGGTCACCGAATAAAAATGAATACGGGCTTTTGTCGTTTCTCACACCGACAGTCCCCAAGAGGATTATTTCTTCATAAGGAGAAGTCGAAACCCTTATCCTGCCCCAGGGATCGACTATGTATGATACGCCAGTATTCGCGCATCTAACGCCCCACCTCCTGTTTTCTACGGCTCTTAAAATGAACATATCAGCGTGTTGTTCGGGGCCGGCGGTTTTTCCGAACCACTGATCGTCCGTTACGTTGATTAAAACTCCTGCTCCTTTTAACACAAGACCCCTGAAATATTGGCTGAAAGCCGATTCGTAGCATATACCTATTCCGAAACAGATGCCATCAGAACAAGGCGGTTTTTCGTTTTTGCCCGGCAGATAATCGCTTTGACCCAGTTGGATTTTTGTAAGGAAAGGAAAGACATCGTCAAAGGGGATATGCTCGCCGAAAGGGACCAGATATATTTTGTCGTGCCTGCCTGCCAAAGTTCCGTCTTTCTCTATAAGAAAAACCGAATTTGTGGGTCTGTAATTTTCTCCCAATTGCACAATATCCTGAGCGCCGGCAAGAATCGGCGTTGAGTATTTTTTAGCCGTATCGGCGAGAGGCTCAGAATGCGGCGTTATGACCGGATAAATTGATTTGACAGGCCAAGGCCAGCTGGTCTCTGGAAGGACGATCAAATCAGCGCCGCTTTCCCTGCAAGAGACTGAAAACTTCTCAAGCAGAATATGCATCCTTTGAAGCCTCGCGATTTCGCTTTCTTCGCCTTTTAAGTCCTGAGAGATGTTTGGCTGAACTATCGCGACGGAGAACATTCGATTTCCGTTGTCTTCGCGCCTCAAGCATAATACACCGTAAAATGTGTTGCTGATAAGAAGAAAGGGTAATATGAAAAAAGGCGTTCTTTTTTTTGTAAAAAGCAAGGCGACCGCTGAATTTACAGCCATTATCCAGAATACGAGCAAATAAACCCCGCCTATTGAGGCAATCTGAATCAGCAAAGGGCTCCGGGCGAGTGAATAAGCTGTCATCCCCCAGGGAAATCCCACCTGCGAAGTCTGGGAGCGTATAAATTCAAATGCTGTCCACGTGACAGCCGACAGCAAAATGAAATATAGCTGTTTTTTCGCCTTTGAAAGTATGAGTGAAAACAGTCCCATATACAACGAAAGATAAATACAGAGGAAAACGTAACCGACAAAAAGAAATATCCTGATCTGACCTGTCACTGCGAGTTTGTTAATCCAGAATAGCAGCAAAGAGTAAAAAACCGAACCTGTGAGGAACCCTCTGACAAAAGACCGTTTTTTTTCAGTATATACTGAAATCATAAGCGGGACGAAGGCGATAAGTATCAGAGGACCCAGCCCCAAAGGCGGGAAAGACAAGTATAAAAGAAATCCTGAAAGCAACGGCAGGGCATATCCGCGAACTCTTCTTAAAAAGATTTGAATCCTATTCTCCGATCCGCTGAGTTATTAAAAGAGAATGCTAAAAAATAAAAACCGAAGAACCGACAGGGAGCAAACTGTCCGCAATATGAAGGTCTTCTTCTTTAAGCCTTATACAGCCGTGAGAATATACTCCTCTTCCTATTTGCCCTTTATGTATGAGTATGCCTTCGCCGAGATTCAGAGCATAATTGCCGAGTGCGCCGGGAACGGCTCTGACTAACAACTTTTCCTCTTCGGAAAGACTGTCGAAAAATGTTATTGACTGCTGAAAGCTCAAACTGTCTGGAATTTTTATCCACTCGCTGTCATGAGGAACCGGCAGTCCCTGCTCTTTCCAGAACCAGTTAGGCCTTATCCAGTAAGGTTCAGTTCTTTTTGCTATTATCTTTCTTTCGCCGGTGGGTGTGTGGAAATTGAATGTTTGCCCGGCTCTGATGACTTCTCCGACACCAGTAGCGCAAGAGCCTTCCCAGATTATCTTATCTCGTTTTTTTATCCAGAAATGCTGCTGGCTCAGATTCACAATCATGTAATATTCGTCTGTTTTTAGAGTCTGATTCTCAAAGTCCAGTTTTTCAATCATGTATTCGAGATTGGCAAATGTGACCCCTATTCCCGATATGACAGTGTTGAGGCTGTCAGTTTTTCTCTCAAAATAAGCGGCTCTTTCAGTGCTGTGATAAGTCTTTCTGTGCAGGATATATAAAGCCGCCGCCTCAAGCAGAACAGCGCATGAAAGCGCCGCAATAATAATTATTTTTATGTATTTCATAAGGTCTATTTTATTAAAAATTTTTACAAAGTCAACTTGCTAAGCGATTTATTCGCTTTTATAATCTGCTGATGAGCAGTTCCAAGGTAATGTCTCTTTCTGTCCTGGCAAACATGGGGTTAGCCGCTGGAAAGATATTTTTCGGTGCTTGGGCTTCCAATATGACTCTCATGAGCGACGGTTTTCATTCGATGTCCGATCTTTTGACGGATTTTATTACTTTTTTCGCTTTGAAAATTTCAAAAAAACCGGGCGATGAATCCCATCCATACGGGCACATGAGGTTTGAAAACATTGCTTCTTTCATAGTAGGTTCGATACTGATAATTACTGTCCTTTTCATGCTCTATGAAGCCGTCAAAAGCTTTTTCTTTGGACAACCGACTTCTCTTTCTCTCCCGATGAAAGCGGCTTTGCTTTTCTGGGCTCTTGTCACGATACCAATTAAGGAATTCTTATACAGGGTATCCTTAAAATGCTCCCGAAAAGAGAAGAGTCAGACACTCAGAGCAAACGCATGGCATCATAGATCCGACGCTTATTCTTCAGGAGTTGCCGTTGTTTCAATTTCACTGAGTATATTCATACCGGCTGTAAAAGCGTATTCGGACTTACTGGGAGCTCTTATAATACTTTTAACCGTCGGAAAAGCAGGAATTGATATCGCCGTCAAGGGAATCAACGATCTTATGGACAAAGCTCCTCCTGAAAGTATTTTCAAGTCGGTCGGAGACATAACTTCAACTATCCCGGAGATAACATCCTATGAGAAACCCAGGATAAGGACTCTTGGACAGGAATTCTGGATAGACATGCATATCCGGATGAATCCGAATGTGTCTTTATATCTTTCTCACAGAATCAGCCATAAGCTTAAAAAGCTTATAATGAAGTCTATCCCTTCTGTAAGGGAAGTTCTGATACACGCTGAACCGGAAGGATTCAATGAGGGCAAGCTCGCTTAGCATCGTCGAGATAAACTCGAAAAATCTCGCTGACAACATTTTTCTTTTTAAGAAAATACTCGGGCGAAAAACGGAACTCTCCCCTGTCATTAAATCCAATGCATACGGTCACGGTTTCAGAGAAATCATGAATGCATGCATCAAAAACAATGTAAAAACATTCTGCGTTTCATTTATTGAAGAAGCTCTGCTGGCAAGAGAGATATCACCAGAGGCGAGAGTCATCTGTCTGGGATATGTAGCTTTGAAGGATATCTCTGAAGCCGTCCGTAAAGACATAGAGCTGACGGTGTTCAACCATCAGACGATAAAGAAAGCTTCACTCGAAGCCGTAAGACAGGATAAGAAAGCTAAAATTCACATTAAACTTGAAACCGGAACAAACAGGCAGGGTTACCCGGAAAAAGAGGCTCTCAAAGCGGCTGAATTGACAAAAAATCTCGCCGGCGTTGATCTTGTTGGAATTTCAACTCATTTTGCGAATATTGAGGACACCACTGAACACGAATTCGCGATAAGACAAATAAAGGTTTTTGAAAAAATCACTTCAAAAATCAAAAAATTGACTTTGGGAAGTTTTCAGATTCACACAGCTTGTTCTGCCGCCGCCATACTCTTTCCGAAGACATACTACGACCTTGCCAGGATAGGCATCTCTCTTTACGGTATATGGCCTTCAAAAGAGACTTTTATATCGGCAAAACTATCCGGCAAATTAATAGAGCTTAAACCCGTCCTGAGCTGGAAGACGATTATAACACAGGTGAAATTAGTCCCTCCTGGAAGTTATGTCGGATATGGATGCACCTTCAAGACGACGAATAAAACAAAACTCGCATACCTGCCGATAGGTTACTACGACGGTTTCGACAGATCCCTTTCAAATGCAGGATGGGTTCTTGTCCGGGGAAAAAGAGCGCCTGTCAGGGGAAGAGTCTGCATGAATGTAGTCATTATCGACGTGACCGGAATAGACGGAGTCAAAACAGAAGACGAAGCTGTAATTATTGGCAAACAGGGAAACGAATCGATTTCAGCAGAGACAGTCGCTTCTTTATGCGGGACCATTAACTACGAAGTTTTGTCGAGAATAAATCCTCTAATAAAAAGGAAGGTGATCTGAAGGGCGTTTTTGTGTTTTCACCCGGAATGTCTGTTCGAATCATTTCAAGAGCCGTTCTATCTCTCCCTGAAGTCAAGAAAGCTCTTGCTGAAAGCTATCTTTTGATCCTGAACGGAACAACCAACGCCGAGATAGCCTCTTTGTTGACAGGCGGAAAAATTGACCCCTTGTTTTACACCGTCGGGTGCATAAAGGATCACAGGCTTTCGGTTTCTCCTTCGGATAAGAGAATAAAACCTATGATTTTTTACAGAGGTGAAAAAATCGACGCAGAAATTTCAGATGTCCTTCCGAAACTCTCTTCAAAAGACATTTTATTGAAAGGAGCAAACTCAATCGACCACAAAGGAAATGCCGGCATTCTCGTCGGCGGAGACTTCGGGGGCTCAATCGGCAAAATCTACGGACAGGTTATAGCCAAAGGTGCAAAGCTTATAATTCCCGTCAGCGCGAGAAAACTCGTTCCATCAGTAAAACTTGCGTCGTCAGTCCTGAACGACGGTGAACTGGATTTTTGCGACGGGATGAAAGTCAGGATGTTTCATCTTCCGGGCGCCCAAATAATCAGCGAACCGGAGGCTTTAAAAATTTTATTCAACTTAGATTCTTTTTTGCTGGCATCCGGCGGATACAAAGACTCCTCATCGGACATTATTCTTCTCGCCGAAGGTGAAAAAGACAGCTTAATATCATTGGATAAAGAACGGAGGGATGTTTATGAGTCATTTTCTGCTGATTAACGCGCTTACAGCTTTCGAAAAACCTGTCGACAATTTGTTTTGGATAGCTCCGGCGGGAGCAGCGGCGGCTCTTATGTTCGCTTTCATTTTCTACAAAAGGATAATGCGTTCCGATCCCGGAACGCAGACCATGCAAGACATAGCGCGTCATGTTCGTGTTGGAGCTATGGCTTACATGAAACAGCAGTATAAAATCGTCGCGATTTTCTTTCTTTTCGCCTTCGTGTTCTTCTTCATTCTCTCTTTCGTCCTGAAAGTTCAGTCGAAACTAGTCCCTTTTGCATTTCTCTCTGGCGGATTATTTTCAGCATTTGCCGGTTTTATAGGCATGCACACGGCAACACTAGCAAGCTCAAGGACGGCTAACAAGGCGAGGGAAAATCTCGACGGCGCGCTGAAAATTGCTTTCAGATCCGGAGCCGTCATGGGTCTTACAGTCGTTGGCTTGGGCCTTCTCGATATTTCTGTTTGGTTTATAATTCTGCGCCTTTTCGTCGGAATGTCTGATCTGAGCGCTATAACCGTGACAATGCTCAGTTTTGGAATTGGGGCTTCATCCCAGGCTCTCTTTGCCAGAGTGGGAGGCGGTATCTTCACCAAAGCCGCGGATGTAGGCGCAGACCTTGTGGGAAAACTGGAACAGAACATACCAGAGGACGATCCGAGAAACCCGGCGGTCATAGCTGACAACGTCGGAGACAACGTCGGAGACGTCGCAGGCATGGGAGCAGACCTTTACGAGAGCTACATCGCCAGCATTCTCGCTACCGCCGCTCTCGGCGCTGCCGCGGGCGCCAAACTCGGTCACGGCCAGTTCCTTCTCGTCGTCGCTCCGATGATAGTCGCCGGACTGGGAGCTTTCCTCTCTATAGCCGGTATATACACTGTCCGAGCTAAAGAAGGGGCAAGTCAGAAACAACTGCTAAACTCACTCGGTTTCGGCGTAAACTTGAGTTCCGTTCTCATTGCCTTATTTTCGCTTGCAGTCTGCTACCTGGTGCTCGGGCCTGCTCTGTCTTCGGGTTCATCTCAGGGTTTTCTCAGCCGCATAATAGGGAATTGGCCCGGAGTATGGCTTTCAATGCTATCGGGCCTTCTGACAGGTATAATCATAGGAAAATCGACGGAGTTTTTCACATCTTCGGATTATGGACCGACCCAAAACATAGCAAAGCAGGCGTCCACGGGTGCAGCCACTCTGATTATTGAAGGCATCGGAACCGGCATGCTTTCGACATTCGTCCCAGTTCTTTCCGTATCCCTCGCTACGCTTCTTTCTTACTGGCTTTCGGGCGGATTCCAGTCAGCCGCTTTCGGGCTCTACGGGATAGGATTCGCCGCGGTCGGAATGCTCTCTACACTCGGAATAACTCTAGCGACTGACGCCTACGGCCCAATAGCCGACAATGCCGGCGGAAACGCACAAATGAGCGGACTTCCTCCTGAGGTGAGAGAAAGGACGAATGTTTTAGACGCTCTCGGAAACACGACCGCCGCCACAGGTAAAGGATTTGCTATTGGTTCAGCAGCTCTGACGGCTTTGGCTTTGATAGCGGCATACGTCGAAGAATTAAGAGTTTCTCTCATAAGGGCGGGACAGACCTTTATCCAAATCGGGCAGAGTTCTGTTGAGACTGCAGCCGCCTCTTTTTCGGATTTCATGACTTATTTCAACGTAAATTTAATGAACCCTGTAGTGATGATAGGCCTTTTCATAGGAGCTATGCTTCCCTTCGTCTTTGCCGCCTTGACTATGAAAGCCGTCGGCAGGGCTGCAAAGGCTATGGTCATGGAGGTCAGAAAACAATTCAGTGAAAAAAAGGGGATACTTGAAGGAACAGAAGAGCCTGATTACGCTTCCTGCGTCCAGATTTCAACAAAAGGCGCCCAGAGAGAGATGATTTTCCCTTCTCTTCTTGCCATTATAACTCCGATATTAGCAGGTCTTGTATTCGGCGTGCCGGGAGTAATTGGCCTTCTGACCGGCAGTCTGGTAACAGGATTCACGCTCGCTATCTTCATGGCAAACGCCGGAGGGGCATGGGACAACGCAAAAAAATTCATAGAAGAAGGAAACCTAGGCGGGAAAGGGTCTGAAGCTCACAAAGCCGCCGTGGTCGGAGACACTGTCGGCGATCCTTTTAAGGACACATCGGGTCCCAGTCTGAACATATTGATAAAACTCATGAGCATGGTCAGCGTAGTCGTCGCCGGTTTTATTATAGCTTATCATTTTCTGTGAAATATAGGGGTCGCTTTTTGAGAAGCGGCCCCTGTAAAAAAACCCAAGAACTGAACAGCATTAATCTTCAATTCTCTCTCCGAGGACTTCTATAGGTTTCCAATCACCGTAAAAAGACATTTCTCCTTCCAAAGAGCCGTCTTCGAAATTTTCGAAATATAAAACCCCCCATGAATCCATGCTGACATCGAAAAAGCTTACGCAGAAAAATTTATCTCCGGCTATTCCCACGCCTGTCATTATTCCTTCAGGAGCTTCGATAAGAGCGTCAAAAGTAATATCTCCAGTCGGCTCGACAAGTAAAATGCTTTCGATGGTGTCGCCCTTTGCCAAAAAGGTCAATCTGTAAAGGGAATTTGCCACATCTTCCATCTTATCGGGAATGAGAATCGGATTTCCTGGAAATCCGCTTTTTGAAAGCCTTTCCGTATAAATGGCCGAATCTCCTGATGTCCATATACCGTCTATTGATTTTTCTCTTATGATGTATATTCCGGAAGCGAAACTGCTGTCGCCTTTAACTGATAAAAACAACCGGTCGCCGTGCTTTAGCCCTATCCCAAAAATACCCTCCCCCTGATTTATCCTGAAAACTTCTTCTCCTGATTCAGCCAGGAAAGTTTCTATCTCATAATCCTCGCCGAAAGCCATATAAGATCCGGACAAATTTCCAGGTAATCTCAAGTCTTCTTCAGCGAAACGGAATGTGCATGAGAAAACAGCCAAAAAAGCCGAAAGAAAAAAAATATTTTTTTTCATCTATTCTCCTTGTCCCTTCAATAAAGATTTTTTGTCTTCTGCCCATTGATACAAATCAGCATACATGATAACATTGCGGTTTGCGGTTTATAAGTGAATTTTTTTTTCATTGAAAACCTGTCGTTTTTCGGACATCATGTAAATTTTAGGAGGTCGGCTTGTTTATTCTCAGTTTGTTGGCAACTGCTCAGAGCTGCGCTCAGGAGACAGGAACTTCAGGTCAGAGTCAAGGTTCGAGCCCTTTTGGGACATTGATTTCGTTTCTTCCCTTTATACTGATTTTTGTCATTTTCTACTTTCTGCTCATATATCCTGAAGGCAAAAAGAGAAAACAGCACCAGAAGCTTCTTGAAAATCTCAAAAGAGACGACAAAGTTCTCACAACCGGCGGTTTTTACGGCATAGTTAAAAGCATTAAAGGGAACATAGTAATCCTTAAAATCGCCGATAAGACGGATGTCGAAGTCGAAAAAGGTTCCATAGTAAAAATCCTGACACAGCAGGAGGAAGAAATAACATCTTGAGAATGATGCTCTTCGGATCAGACGAATTCAGCTGTGAATTTGCCAGAAATTCAAGAGAAATAATTGGCTCTGTTTTTACAATAGGAAAAAGAATGGCAGGAAGGGGATTGACTCAAATATCTTCTCTTTTATCCGGATGGGCTCTTCGCGAAGGACTGCCGTTTTTTGAATGCGACACCCCTGACAGCGCAGACGCCGAGAATTTCGTCAAAAAGATTAATCCCAAAGCTTTCCTGATAGCTTCATTCGGCAAGAAAATACCAAAACGTCTGTATTCCATTCCGGAATTCGGAGGAGTCAATGTCCATCCTTCTCTCCTTCCCAAATACAGGGGCATGGCGCCTGTCGCCAGAGCATTAATGAACGGGGAAAAAGTCACCGGCGTCACCCTTCACAAGTTGAGCGATAAAATAGATTCCGGAGATATGATTTCCCAAAGAGAAATCTTCATTGATGATGAGGACGACGATATGTCGCTCAAACTCAAGCTTGCTTCTATAGCGGCTGAGATGGCAAAAGAGGTGTTTAATGACCCTAGGACTTATCTGTCTAATGCAATAGTTCAAAATGAAGATGACGCCACGTGGGCAAAACGTATACATGAAAAAGACCGGATGGTTTTCTGGCAAATGCCGTCGCGGAAAATTCACGACACATGCAGAGCTCTTTACCCCTCACCAACAGCTTGTTTTATGTTCAAAGACAAAAAAATCCAGCTTCTGAAGACTTCAATTTCCTCCTGTGATTTCCCTGTTGTTGAATCCCAAATACTCAGCATCAATCCGCTGATGATTAAAACCCTAGACGGAGCTGTAAACTTGCTGAAAGTAAAACCCCCCTCCAAAAAAGAAATGTCGGGAACTGACTTTGCAAACGGTTCAAGGCTGAAAAAAGGAGATTTACTGATATAATATGTGCGGCGTAGTAGGTTTAATGACAAAAAATGACTGCTTAGGTCAAATTATAGACTCTCTTCTCGCCATACAACACAGAGGACAGGACGCTGCAGGAGCGGTAACATATGACGGCAGTATATTTCATATAAAAAAAGGGAATTCGCTCGTCCGCGATGTCTTTAAAGAAAAAAACATCAAAAGACTTACCGGTAAAGTAGGTCTCGGACATGTCCGCTATCCCACTATAGGATCCGGATCAAACGAAGATGCTCAGCCGCTTTACATAAATTCCCCTTACGGCATTGTCATGGTTCACAACGGAAATGTTGCTAACTACAGAGAGCTGAAAGAAAAACTAAACGCGTCCAAAAGACACATAAACACTTCTTCGGATGTAGAGATTATACTGAATGTATTCGCCGAGTCGCTGAAAAATAAGACAAAATTCAGCAGTCAGGCGGTTTTTGATTCAGCGAAAGAAGTCATGGAAAAAGTCAAGGGCGGCTACTCTGTAGTAGGATATATCGCCAACAAGGGGATGTTCGCTTTCAAGGATCCTCACGGCATCAAGCCTCTTTTCTTCGCCAGAAAAGGAGACCAAGTGCTTTTCTCCTCTGAAACCGTGACATCCGATGTTCTCGAATTCGATTTTGTCGACGAAGTAAAACCAGGCGAGATGATATGGGTTTCTGAGATGACGAGAGAGACTGTCCGAAAAACTCTCCTGCGAAAAGAATACAGACCGTGTATTTTCGAATGGGTTTATTTCGCAAGACCTGATTCGATTATCGAAGGAGTTTCGGTTTATGAAGCAAGGTTCAGGATGGGCGCCGAACTTGCTCTGCAGATGAAAGATAAAAACATTTCTGCTGACGCCGTCATCCCAGTTCCGGACACCGCAAGAACAGCCGCTCTTGCTATATCTGAAGGCCTGAAAATTCCGTTTAAGGAAGGTTTGATCAAGAACAGATACATCTGGCGGACATTCATCATGCCAAACTCGGAAAAAAGAGACTACTCCCTTAGGCACAAACTGAATCCAATTAAATCCGAAATAAGAGGCAAGAGAATAATTCTCGTGGACGACAGCATTGTAAGGGGGGTTACATCAAAAAAAATAATATCACTCGTGAGAGAGGCTGGAGCATCCGAGATAATCTTCGCTTCGACTTCCCCTCCTATAAAATTCCCCTGTATTTACGGAATAGACATGCAGACAAAAAGCGAACTTATCGCTCATGATAAGTCAGTTGAAGACGTCGCCGGATTCATAGGCGCTGACAGGCTTTTTTACCTTTCCGTCGAAGGACTTAAAAAAGCCGTTTCGCTCATCAATCCGAAGGTTTTCGTCGCCGGAACCAATTGTTTTTGCGACGCATGCTTCACAAAATCATACCCCGGGGACATAACCGAAGAAGAACTTTTAACGGTGGAAAAAGAAAGGCTTAAGGACAGATTTATTTCAGGAGATCAGAATGTTCACTCGATCTTCGATAAAAAAAAGCAGCTCTCTTAAATCGAGATCGGCTCTCGTTCTTTTAGAAGCCTCGATAACACATTCATAACCCCTGTCAAAATAACTTATTATGTCTTTTTTGCTGTGACCCGGAGCATCTCCGAAACCCGGAGGCCAATGCCTGTCTTCTTTTCCATCATTGTCGTTAAGATGGACGGTTTTAACCCTGCTGTTGAATTCATTGGTAAGATCGTTGTAGTCGAATCCTGATATCCTCAAATGGCCAAGGTCAAGGCACAATCCGGCGCTGTCTTCCATAAAATCGAGAAAGCCGGTTATTTCCGCCGGATCAGAAGCCAGCCTCGGAGGCATAAGGTTTTCGAGAAGCGGGACTGTATTCCATCTCAAGGCAAAATCAGATAATTCCTCAAGGGAAATTTGAAGAGCGTCTTTTTTTTTACTTTTTTCAAAATCGTTTAACGTGTCTGAGTGAATAACCACAAAAGGTGCGCCGAGCCTACTTGCGATTAGAATAGTTTTTTCTACCTCTCTAAGGGATTTGACTCTGTCGTATTCATCCGGAGAAGAAATATGCGCTGACATGGGAGCGTGAAGCGAAAGAATCTTCAGGTCTGATTTCTGGCAAAGTTTTTTTATTTTATCAATGTTGCCGGGTTCATCGTAATCCCAGTGCTTGAGCTCTGCCCTTATTTCGATTTTTCTGAAGGAAGTCGAAGAGACAGCTTCAATAAAAGCGAATAAATCCGACGGCATGGCTATCATGCTCGAGACGGCAAAATCAGAAACTTGAAGATTTTTCAAAACATTCCCTGGCTTTATAAGAACTTCTGACAAGAGGTCCTGATACTACCGTCTTAATACCCAAGTTGACGGCAATTTCTCTTATTTCTTCGAACTCCTCGGGCAACAGATACCGATTTACCTGTATATTATCGGCAGAAGGCCTCATATATTGACCTATAGTGAGGATGTCCACACCTGCCGATGCGAGTTTTTCAAAAGATTCTCTCAATTCGGAAAAGGTTTCTCCCATGCCCAGGATTATACCTGTTTTTATAAGAAAACCGGCTTTTTTCGCAGACGACAGGACAGCGAGAGAGCGTTTGAAGTCAGCTCCAGGTCTTACCCCAGAATAAAGAGAAGGGACTGTTTCGACATTGTGGTTTATTATGTTGGGCTGTGAAAGAAAGACTTTTTCAAGACTCTTTTCGTCTCCTTTGAAATCAGGTATCAAAAACTCAATTTTGCATCCAATGGATGAAGATTTGATTCTATAAGCAGTTTGGGCGAAAAATTCCGCTCCTCCGTCAGAAAGATCGTCCCTCGTGACTGAAGTCACTACGACATATTTTAATCCTAATTTTTCTGCGGCAGTAGCTACTCTAAAAGGCTCGGAATGATCGGGCTGTTCGGGATGACCTTTTTGAACTCCGCAGAATGCGCAGGCGCGGGTGCAGATTTTTCCAAGTATCATGAAAGTCGCTGTTTTATTGGAATAGCATTCCTGCCTGTTGGGGCATCTCGCCTCGTGGCATACCGTGTTCAGCCCAATCTCGCTCAGCAGACGAGATGTCTGAAGCGATGACCCGCTCAGAAAATTCTTCTTTCTGAGCCACAAAGGAAGTCTGTCGCCCATCTAAAAAAGAGTAATTTTATAGGCGGTCTGAAAAAACTCTCCGCCGGAAGTGAAAACGCCGGTGGCAAAATACAAACTTTTCGGCAGCTGAGAACCAAATCTGTCCCTTCCGTTCCAGTAATACTCATGTCTGCCTTTTTCCACTTCCCCTTCGAATACCGAGATAACTTCTCTTCCCGTAATATCGGCAATAAAAAGCTTAATAATACCGGACACCTGCGTTTCGACGACTATGAAAGCGCCGGAAGATCCGACCGGATTTGGATGGATACTCTTTATCTCGACCGGCATGGAATCCCAAAACACAGCATCAGTAATGATTTCCGAAACCGGTGATCGGACGATTTGGTCTGCTATTTGGGGATAAAGCTCCGGACATGAGTGACGCTGGGGAAACACGATGTAATAGTTGCCGGATTTGACGACTATGGGGATGTGTGAAATCCTAAGCAGAGTGTCTGAAGCTTCACACGTCAAAACCATGTCTGCCGAAAAGTAACCGTTTAAGTTCATCTCTCCTTCAAGGTTTCCGGAAACCGGCGAATATTCTTTTAAACTTGATAAATAAAAAGGAAAATCCCTGAATGAAGAGAATCCGGCCGAAAAAAAGGATTTAAGAGTAGTCGCTCCGAGTAATACTACGGGTTTTGCCATTGCAAACGAATGTATTTTAGACGCAATGTCTTCCGATATCATCGCGTTTTCTCCGGCTTTAATGAAAATTATACGGGCTGGTTCACAAATAGTTTTCCATATCTCATCTGAAACAAAGGAAAACGGCAAGATTAAAGAATTGCCGGTTTTGCCGTCAGGCGAGCAGAGTTCAGCAGATTCGTTGATAAAGGCAGAGAGTTCCAGCGAATTGTTGAGACCTGACTGCTGATTGCCTATATCTGTCAACAGGACGTATTTGTAATTGTGCCCGTTTGATATGAAGAAGAAAGCGACAGGGCTTTTAAGTGAATATGAAAAAGACAGACCGTCTATTAGGACTTCCGCTGAGTAAAGGCCGGGATGTAAGCCGTTGAAGTTAGCATGAAGCGAATTTGTGTCAAAATATGTCGTTCCAACAGTCGTGTCCCAAAGGTCGGGAAACCTTCTTATGCGGATATATCTTGTAAATCTCTGCTCAGGGAAAGGATTATGAAAAAGTTTGACAGATGCCGATTTTCGATTAACTGCTATTTGAATGCTGTCTGTCTGAAACAGCACGGGGACATCAATGAAAAGGGTTTCCTGCCTCCGGCTGCCGAAAGCTATCATCTTTATTCTCAAAGAAGTATCAGCTTTCAAATCCGGAGCCACAGACAGTTCGAAATTCCCTCTCTGCCGAGGCCTGTCAAACCGCGTGTTTTGGATTAAACCATTCGGAACAGAATAGGGCATCACACTGTCATACAGCATATCTGTCCTGTGAAAGGAAAAAAGCAAAAGAATTTTTTCTCCCGGGGAAACCACCCCATCTGAATTGGCTGAAAACGTCTCGTCGGTTATTCCGTATTCAAATCCCTGTGCTGAATATAAAAGACAAGAAAAGAGCAACAGAAGTGGAAAAATAAAGCCGATGGGCGGATTCGAACCGCCTACCCGCGCATTACGAATGCGCTGCTCTACCAGCTGAGCTACACCGGCTTTCATAATTTT
>JAFGIG010000020.1 GCA_016929715.1 Caldifarciminota bacterium | reverse complement strand
GTGTCAGGGTCGAACCTGTTTTTAAGAAAATCGTAATCCGACTGGAGTTCCGGAAAAGGAGTTCCCGTATTCGTGAAATACCCTGTCGTAGAGACGAAAAATGTCAGGTATCCCGCTTCAGTCCCCTCTTTTCCTCTTCCGAGAAGAGCTCTTGTAATCGGTTCAGGTCCTCCGAAAGAGATGTCGTATCTGTCAGTGTTAAAACTGTAATCCCTGTCGGAACCGGCGAATTTGTCCGTCGTGTAGGCAATCCTGCCCGAATACTGAGTCCTGCCGCCTTCTCTCGTCACTACGTTGACGACGCCGGATTGAGCTTGTCCGTATTCGGCATTGAAGCCTCCGGCGAGTATGTTCATCTGCTGGACTGCGCTTGTCGCGACATCAATCGCGTAGCTTCCACCCACGAGAGGGTCTTTGACTGACATGCCATCGACCATATACAGAATTTCACCGCCTCTTCCGCCGCGCATGTGTATCTGTCCGCCTTGTTCGGTCGCGGCAGTGGAGCGGGTCAAGGCTTCGGCGAAGTTTTCAAGGCCGAGCGCTCTCATGTCTTCCTGGTTGACGCTTATTTCAGTCGCAGTGACGTCAGCGGCAATCATCCTCGTGCCGTATGTCGTCACCTCAATTCCTATCTCGAGAGCTTCCGAACGAAGGACCATAGCCCCCACGTCGGTCGTCCTGTCCACATTGACGGATACGGAAGTCTTTTGGGCTGGGGTGAAACCTATCATCGCCGCCTGGACAGTATAAGTTCCCGGAGGAACTCCGATGATGTCGAATTCTCCCTGAGCGTTAGTCAGACCTCCGAAACTCGTGTTTAGGACCATAACCTGCGCGTAAGGAACAGGGTTGCCTCTTTCATCGACCACCCTGCCGCGGATCTTTCCTGTCGTCCCTGCGACGAGCAGAGACGCGACGAGGAATAAACAAACGATTAATACAACTTTTTCAGCCCACCTGAACATACCTACCTCCTCGATTTCCTGCCGTATGTTTTAATGTCCATTATCGCAACAATACATTTCATTATAGAAATTAACCCTGTATTAGTCAAGAATTAACTGCTCCTTTATAAACGGATTCTCCGCTATGGGGAAAAGTCCGGTATTTATCCTGTTCATCGTCATCTGTGCGACCACCGGCTGTAGAGCAAGCCCGAGATGACAGCCATAAGGCTTCCCGCGAATATCGCCAAAGCCTCGAAAATACCGAACATTCCGAGAGACCTCATAAGTTCCACCGGATCTTCGACCGAACCTTTTTCCCAGACTCCGAAAGCGTGAAAAGCAAGAGATATCAGGACAAAAACCGCCGCCAGGACGAGCAGTATCCAGAAGACGGGAGGCTTCCTTAAAAGTTTCAGGAGTCTTTTCAGTATCAGGCCGTAAACGATGAGAGCTATGACAAGCGCTATTTCGCCTGCCATGAAAAGCTGTTCTGCCAGCATTGTCTTAACCACGGCTCTTCACCTCCCCTGTCTTTTTTTTCTTTTGCCTTTTATGACTCCGTAAAACCTCAGAGTGCCTATGAGCGTTATAACTGCAGAAACGAGAAAGAGACCGTAGCCGATATATCCTGTTGTCCCTACCAGTCTGTATTTTCCGGCAGTCACGAGGAGGACTGCCTGAATCACGGCGTATATGAGAATTCCTGACGGAGCTATGACGAGAAACTGCCATTCCGTGGTCTGCCTGAGGACTTTCTGGTAGTTTCTGGCTGCGATTCCGAGAAGAACGAAGGCGAGCCATATAAGCAAGGCGGATAAAACAGCCGCCCATGTTTTGAAAGTCCAAAGGTTTTGAACGTCGGGTGGGAGCCCTCCCGCCGTCGTCAAAAACGAAAAGAGAACCATATACTAAACCTCCCTTTCGTTGTCTTTAATGGATTGCAAAATATCCTCCTGCATTTGCTCCGCCGTGCCCCCCCCGACAATCAGGGAAGCGGCGTCGTGAAGTTTTTTCACGAGCAGTTCTATCTGTTCGGCGGAAAAAAATTCCGCGCCTTTTATCTTGATTCCGAGATCGGAGATCTCGTTGTCGAAAATAACCGAGCTGAAATCCTCAAGATACTTTTCGAGGACTTCTTCTATTCTGCCAATTACTTCTGGATTATAGACATGCGTCTTTTTAGGAGGTTCAATCACAGGAGGTTTTTCAGCGAATTTTTCGGGCGGAGGCGGTTCTTTTTCTTTTGGACTGATTTCTTCTTCCTTTTCCGGAGGAGGTAATTCGGCTTTATCCGAAGATTCGAAGCCAGTCGAAGATTCGGTTATAGCCGAAGATTCGACAGAGGCCGGCGCGGGTTCTTCTGGGGCTGGTTTGGGAACCTCAGGTTCGTGAACCTCAGGTTCGTGAATCTCGGGTTCGTGAACCTCGGGTTCGGGCTTGGTGGGTGCCTTTTCAGCTTCTAAAATACTTTTTATTGCAGCGTCAATTCTGCTTATCTGAATCTGCGATTCTATGGCTTCCTGCCACACGAGCCCGAGCATTCCGTTTTGCTGTTTGACAAAAGCGACGTTTATGTTTGACCCGTGAAATATAATCTTAAAAATTTCATCTCCCGATATGCTCACCGAGGCGCCTTTTACCGATCCGCATGCCCTCAATAGCGCTGACGGTCCGAGTTCGGAATTTATGAGTTCTCCCGATTCTCTGCACGTGGAATTCTCGCAATTGAAAACTTTCGCGGCGGCGGTTGCTTCTCTGAGAATGTCCAGGGGTTCCATCATCAATCCTTTTTCTTTGCCAGAAATCCCATCTTCTGGATGACGTTGTGAACCTTGTTTTTGGCAAGGTCCGGTCCAAGTTTTTCTATGGCGAGCCGGCAGAGGGAGTCTATGAGGTTTTTCGAGACTTCATTGACCTCTTTCTCGTCTATGTCCTCAGAAGTGAGAAGAAGAGACAGCCTTTCATCTTTAATTTCAAGAAAGTCAACAAGGGCTTTCTGTCCGCGGAATTCCTCGAGTTTTCTCTCAACGAGATCGAGCCACGGTCTGATTTCGCTGTCGGCTGAAAATTCGTCTATCAGAAGATTTATCTGTTTTATCTTGCCGGAGGCGAGCCTCGCTTCTTTAGACAGAGGGGCAATGGATTGAGGCGTTTCGGAAACAGCGGACTTGTCCGACTGCATGGCTTTCATTGCGTTTTTGGCTATTTCATCGGGATCTGAATCCGCAGCGCATCTGGCTCCAATAATATGGTTCTCATCTGTAATCAGGACTGAAACCCCGTTGCCGCATTCGACCACTGTGTATCTCAGATTTTCTATATTCATCGTCTTGGAAACAGGCATACTGACTGAGCCGATAAAAGCCGTAATATCATAAAGGCTTGAATCAGTTTCTCCCGCAGTGAAAAGAAGTTCTCCGTCTGACGAATTTATGACTTCGAGAGTTTTAATTCCGCCTGTTTTAAAGATTTTTTCGCCGATTGTTCGGGCTTTTTCAGCCAATTTCGCAGAGTCATTCATATTATGAAATCCTCTTTATCACCTGATCATATTTTCTTTTAGCTATGATTCTACCGTAATCATTGACGGCTTTTTCTAATATAATAGCTATGAGTTTCTGAAGGAACTCGTTAAGAACCGCTCCATTTTTGGGAGAGATGTTCTGCTCCTGAACCTCAATGCTCTCGGCGTTCCAGATTAAAAATGGACCGAGTTTGGAGTCGTCCGGATCGTATTTTCTGACTTGTTCTTTCAAAAATGATATCCACGATGGGACGCCGACCCCTCCTTCTCCGAATTCCTTGACCAACTCGTTCAGTTTGAGCAGGCTTATTTTAAGATTTCTTATAGCCGCGACGGGATCCACTATGTAATTTTTTTCAAGCAGCCATGTTATACTGGCGTAAACTTCAAGTATGCCGATGTTTGAGGTTTCGATAATCTTTCTAAGGGGTGTTTTTCCGTCTGTCATCACAAAGACTTTCCAGTCGCTTTTTCTCAGGGTTACTTCTTCGTCAGAAGAAAGGCGCATCGCCCTCTGAAGAACCGTTTCGAGAGGAGGCACTCTTTTCATAAGATCGGCGAGTTCCGATCGTCTTCTCTCTGCTTCACTTATGACCTGCATTGACTCTTCGGCTATTGTCTCTGACGAAGGCACTTCGTCCTGGGCAAAACTCACCTGCCCTTCCTGGATCATAGCTAGATTATAAAGGGCTTCAAGACCAACGGTTTCTTTGCTCACGGCGTGGACTATTCGGCCTGATTTTACAAATATTTCACCGGAACTGTTTTTGCTCTGAAGCTTCAGCGTTCCTGTTTTTTTAAAATGAGAAAGGAAAAAAAGCAATTCACTGGGGCTCGCGTCAGTGACATTACATTGAATAGCCATTTTGCCTCCTTATATAACCTGAAGATGTAAAATAATTTATACACCTAAATTATCCTTAAATCAATGCGATTATTAAATTATCGCGGAACATTCTTCCTTCAATCGATCCGGGAGTATTTCAGGAGAAAGCTTTCAGAAAGCCTTCTCTCCCTTTCGTCAAAACTTCTGATACTTCCGTCATAATCGAACAACTCTGCAACGCATTCGAACATCCTGTCGGCCGTCTGATTCCATTGAGGCAATTCAGGAAACAAATCCTCTATAGAAAAACCCTTAAAATCCAATACAAAGCCCAATTCCTCTTTCAGCCTCCCATAGACGAGAGTTCCCTGCTGTATTAGATAACCTGATTTCCTGTATTGAGCGCTGCCGAGAATTTTTTCGCCAAAGAGCGTTATCTCATGCCTCCCCATAGAGTCGAAACATGAGACCGTCCGGGTTTCTCCTTTTTCGACTCTTGAAATTTCAGCAGGGAACCCCGCTTTTCTAAGTCCTTTCGCAAGTTTTTCCGATACAGACATATAGCTTTCGACAACTCCTTTAGAAAAAATTCCCTTCATTGGAGCCGTTATGCTGTAGGTTATCTCCTCAAAGTGCGGAACGCCGCGTCCTCCCGTCAGCCTTCTCGCCAAGTCAATATTTTTTATCCCGCACTCTTCGATAAAAGAATGAGATAATTTCTGGTTTCTGCCCACAGTCAATGCCGGTCTAAACGTTGAATAAAACCTGATAACAGCAATGTCCCTCTTTTGAGTTACAGCGCTCTCGAGTAGAGCTTCGTCGCGCGCCATATGAAAAGCTATTTCGCCTTCCTCGTTTTCAATCCTTTCGAGCTTCAAAAGTAGTTCCTCCCCATGGATAGTATCATGCCAATTCTTCCTGACAGGTAAGTCGCCGCGGTGAAAACAAGAGCTGAAAGAAAAACGCCCATTACGAGGAAAAGAACAACTTTTCCAGCTGTTTTGGATACAACCGCCGCTGTATTTTCGGATTCCTGAGGTATTACAAAAAAAAGCATAACGGACAAAGCGGCGAAAGCCGAAGCGAAAGACAGCGCCATTTTTGCCCCTCCGGTTTCAAAACGGAGTATTGAAGTTATCTGCGGAATAAAAAAACCTTCCACCACGCCTTCGAGCATAAGCGCTGTTCCGATTCCGACTAAAATACTCATCGGTATAAAAGAAGCTTTTTTCAATTTAGGTATCTCTCCGAGGACAATAAAAACTCCCAAGACAAACCAAAGATAACGCGGCGCGAAATCCGAAGCGATTTTAATCTGCGGCAGAAAAAAATATCTTACCACTGAAAAGCATACAAGCGACAAAGTCAAAGACGCCCCGAGGAGTTCAGCGCCCCTGAAAAGAAAACCTTCTCTCCACAAAAAACTGAAGACTGCCGCCGTCAGCGCAAGGGTTATTATAGATTCTATCATTTTCCGGTTTTTATATAACCCTTCAGGCTTCTGGAATAGACCCGGATTGTTTTAATGAAAATCAATGCCCCGAATAAGATAGCGAACCATGCGACCGACGCCCTTCTTTTTAGGAATTTTTCCTTCTCCAGAGAGGATATGCCCTGTCCTAAATAAACAACCTGACCTGACGAGGAGTATAGCTCAGCCCACGGAAAAAAAGACGAGGAAGTGAAGTAAACGGCATCGGGTCTGTGGCGCGCCCATCCGAAAAATATCCAGTAATGAAAATTTTCGCCGGATGAAATTATTATGTATTTGGTCTTCGCCGGACCGAATAGCGAATCTCCGGTCACAACAACAGGGTCCCTGAACAGTTCTGCCGCGCTTGACTGGATGCCCGGCAGAAAACCCGACCATTTTATTTCCCCTCCCGGCAGTCCGTCTTCATCTTCTTCTTTGAATTCTCCCGCTATGTGTTCAAACCAAAAAGAAAGAGACAGATCAGTTGACAAGACGCAGACGTCGTTTTTTTTCTCTATGAGCTTTTCGATGATAAAAACTGAAACAGGAGACATTTCATCCCATGTTTCAGGCGTATAATCGAGTATGACAACGGATTTTCCGCGCTCGTATAATTCCGGCGCGGATGCCTTATTGTCGGAATAAGAGCGGAATACCGGCTTCCCTGCGATGAAACCGGCAAAAGACGCGGCAACTAAAAACCAGGCAAGGGTGTTTGATTTGTCAGGGCGTATATTCATCCGTTCTCTTTTCTTTTCCTATCAGAACTCTTATCCTGTCCGTGAAGACAAGACAGAAAAAAGCGAGCATTAAGCCTCTCGCCCCTCCTATGAAAACCACTTCGTAAAGCATCCCGGAAATGTCTTTGAGCGAAATCTGCCTGCCCGGAATAATACCGAATTCTATAACACCTTTGGGGAAAGACAAAACCACCAAAAAAAATCCCGCTGACAGCAATGCTGTCGCCGACTCCCATTTTTTAAGATTAGACGACCTCAGGACAGCTGAGCAAAGAGCAAGGCCTGAAAGTGAAGCAAAAGCTGTCCAAAGGGGGACGGCAAAGGCTTTCAAAAAGAATGAATTCAATTTTAGATATGAACCCAATGAAAAAAGGACAAGAAACAAAAACCAAGAAGTTAAAAACAAAACACCGGAAAGAGATTGTTTGCCGCCGGATTTTCTTCTGTTTATGTTGACGCCCAGAACCCTGAGAACTCCTGCGACTACTACAAAACCCGAAAGGACCCTGAATCCGTAGAGAAGTTCCTTCTCAACGGCTTCTCCGCCCGACCCCGATACGGCAAAATACAAAACGAGGCAGATAAGGGCGGTCAGAGAAGAAATAATGTTCACGGCATAGCCTTTGGCGCCGAAAGAAAATCACGCAGGGACAAAAAAACACTTTGGAACTCCGTTCCAGCGAACATCCAGCATATAACCATATAGATCATGAGGAAAGAAACTAAAAAAATAACCGTATAGAGATATTTTTTAAGGACGAGACCAGGAAAAAAGACCTCTGAAAGGCTTCCGGAGATATTCTCAATACCTACGCCGGATGCGAGGACTGCCGGTAAAAGATTCAGCCCGGTCTTGATTCCGGCGATTTGAGCGCCTGAGAGTAAACACTTCTTAAGGACAGGGAAAGTCCAGACTCCCGGCTCACCGGTGATCAGGACCAAACCAGGCTTCCAGATGTCTAAAAGCCTGCATGCTTCTCCGGAATAAGACACTCCGCCGGACCATGTTCTTCTTATCCATAAGGGGTTAAAATCTTTAAGCCTTCCGTCTTTCATATAGACATCTCTGAAAACACAGAAAGCAGTTCTCTCAAGGTGACCGGGAGCCAAGACCCTTATTTCGCCTTTTGAAGATATTATTTTTTCAGCCATCCACTTGAGATCATTCAGCGTCCTCGAAATTCCCTTTCTTGAAGACAATTCTTCATAGCTCATTATTACCATTACTGTTTTGCCTTTTTCCATCGCCCACAATATGCCTTTCTCGACGTTTTTTCTCTTGAAAAAATCGGATGATTTCTCTTTTGACAACAAGAACACAGCCGCTGCCGCAATTACTGCGACTGCGACGGCAAGCCTTCTCTCGCGGAAAAGCGATTTCCTCGATTTGACGGGACCTGAGTAAGCCATGTCAGAAGTGCCTGTCGAAGATTTTGTCTGGATTCCGTAGATGTATAACGTTCCGTTGACGGCTGAGGAGTCCGTGAAAACCAGTTCAGACCATCTGTCTCTGAATCCCATGAACTGAGTGTCATAGGTCTGGGGTTGTATTCTGAATATCCTGTAACCCCAGACGTTGTTTATGTTTCCCAATGTGTCCGACGCGCTTCTCGCCCAGCTGACGGTCACAACCCCTCCCATGTCGTCAGGGGCATCGGACGCTTTGACTGACTGAGGTGGCTCGGGATTTAGAGAGGATATAATAAATAAAAGAAGCGGGAATATCATGTTTTTTTTGCCTTAAAAAATCCGGATAGTATAAAGCCTGTCATCTGTAAAATTTTACAGTTAATGGGACAAATATCAATGAACAATTAACTCTGATATAGAGATTTCTACCCTGAAGGGAAGAATAACTAACTTCGTGCAGGCATTTTATTTGTTTTGGCAAATAAGATACCCTTCGTGTAGTAAGGAATTACGTCAGTAATTGCTTGCGGCTTCGTGGTAAAAATTGTATTTTGTTTTTGAAGAAAATAAAGAAAAGATATCAACCCGAATAATAAATGTATTCATTTATTATTCTAGAAGATCACGAAGTGAAGATAAGAAAAAGCAAATTATTCTTTACAATATTTTTATTTCAAATTTTATACTTCGTGGTAGAAATTGTATTTAGATTTTAAAGAGATAAGAATATAAGAAGCTATCCACCACGAAGCGTGTTAAAACTCTGCTTTAACCTTCACGTAGGATGAAACGTATTATATAATGATTGAAAGGATTCATGATGGAATTAAAACTCGACAAAAACCAGATATCTTTTGAAAATAGAAAAGAACACGATGAATTCGATATTGAATACTGGTCCAAAGCATCTTACGATGAAAAAGCGAGGACGATAACCTTTTTAAGTGAAAGTTTATTCAGAGATGAAAAATCTTCCGGAAGACTTCAAAGATTTTATACATTCATTAAACAACAATGATTTTGTATGCCGTTCCCCGGGCTACAAAAGATATAGATTTTCTTATAGCAGTTGATGACAGCAATTTATGTAAACTGCAAAAAGCTCTTTCTGATTTTGGAACCCCCGTGGAGGATATCGGCGTATTTAAAATCGAAGATACAATTTTAAGAATCGGCCGTTCTCCTATCCAAATTGACATACTCAATCAAGCCTCAGGCGTAGATATTAAAGACTGCCTGAAGAGGAAAAATACCGTTATCGTCGATGGAGTTGAAATCTCGGTGATCTCAAAAGAAGACCTGATCCAAAACAAAAAATCTTCAGGCCGTTATAGAGACCTCGCAGACATCGACGATCTTTTGAATATAGATTAAGAAATATCCTTAATTTGTATTTCAAATTTTATACTTCGTGGCAGGTCGAAAGCGAAGCTTTTGACCGGCTTCGTGTAAGACCTCTTATTTGCTTTTGCAAATAAGATAAATTGCGTATGTAGTTTACTCTGCTTCGTGGTAAAAATTTTTTCTTACAAATAAAGAAAAAAAATATTAATAAAAGATATCCACCACGAAGGCCGCGAAAAATCGCGGCTTCACGAAGGTGAAATTGATTACAATTTCCCTACACGAAGTGAATATAAGAAAATGCAAATTATTCTTTATAAAGGTTGTATTTCAAATTCAATACTTCGTGGTAGAAATTTCTTTATATGAAAATTATAAAAGATGCCACCAAAAAACTATCTATAAATGGGCGAAGCGTCGAAAATTACTACAAAACCGTTTGTGTCAAGGCTGAAAAGTCTGCCTCCGCTGATTTCATAGACGAACCCGATGTTGTTTAGTTTTTAT
>JAFGIG010000113.1 GCA_016929715.1 Caldifarciminota bacterium | reverse complement strand
TGTTTCGTCCTGACAACTACTGCACTGTGCTTGGTTTTACTTTTAACTGTCGCGTTGGGAATCGCCTCTTTGACGACAATCGTTATTTTATCTCCGACTCTGGCATATCTCCTCCTGCTTCCGCCGAGAATCTTTATGCACATTCCCCATTTTCCGCCTGAGTTGTCGGCGATAACAAAAGTGGAGTTTTCAGATAACATTTGGGCTTTCTCCTTGCTCTCCTTTGGCTCTCCTTACAATCTTGGACAGAGTCCAACATTTCTTTTTCGAAAGAGGCCTCGTTTCCATTATCATCACTAAATCGCCTTCTCTGGCGGAGTTGCTTTCATCGTGAGCCATAAATTTTTTGTATTTCTTGATTATTTTTTTGTAGAGAGGATGAGCAAATTTTCTTTCGACTCTTACAACAACGGATTTATCCATTTTGTCGGATATTACAATTCCTTCTCTGAACTTTTTCCGGTTGGTTCTTGCGTTATTCATTTTTATCATTCCTTTTCTTCTGGACATCTCTTTCATTCATTATCGTGAGGATTTTTGCTTTCTCTTTCTTTGCATTTCTAATATTCGCAGGTTTGTCGGTAGTGTTGGACATAACTCTAAAACGCAATTTGAAAATCTCTTCATTGACTTCGTCAAGCCTGTGAAGAAGCTCTTTATCAGTGAGTTCTCTAATTTCCTTTGTTTTCATGTTTCGCTCCTAAGCTATATCATGCCCTGATATGAATCTTGTTTTTATAGGCAGTTTTGCGGAAGCGAGTTCCATAGCCCTTTTGGCTGTCTCTTCGTCGACTCCTTCGAGTTCAAACATTACTCTCCCTCTTCTGACTACAGCCACCCATCCTACTGGCGCTCCTTTTCCTTTTCCCATTCTCGTCTCTGCTGGTTTTTCCGTCACGGGTTTGTCAGGGAACATGCGTATCCATAGCTTTCCGCCTCTTTTTATGTGCCTCGTAATGGCCACACGGGCGGCTTCTATCTGCTTTGCTGTGATCCATGCCGCTTCGAGGGCTTGTAGTCCGTATTCTCCGAAATCAATTTTGTTGGCGCCTTTCGAAACGCCTCTTCTTTTTCCCCTCTGCTGTTTTCTGTATTTCATTCTCTTGGGTGCCAACATGACTAATTTCTCCTATCTCCTCTTTTTCTCTTTTTTTGAACCTAAAAGACCGAGTTGGTTTAATCTGTGATGGTCTTCGTCATTCATTATCAATCCTTTGAAAATCCAAACCTTAATCCCCACTGTTCCTGAAAGGGTGTGAGCTGTGGTCTGTGAATAATCTATATCCGCCCTTAAAGTGTGAAGGGGTATATTGCCTTCTCTGTACCACTCTGTCCTTGCTATTTCAGCACCGCCGAGCCTTCCGGCGCAGTTAACTTTTATGCCTTTGGCTCCCTGCCTGAGAGCGTTTGTGACCGCTCTTTTCATAGCTCTTTTGAAACTGACACGCTGGACAATCTGTCTCGTAATATTGTCAGCGACAAGTTTTGCGTCTAATTCCGGATTCTGAACTTCCTGAATTTTAAGATTTACTTCTTTTTTAATCAGCTGTTTTATCTCTTCTCTCAGCTGATTTATCTCCTGCCCTTTTTTCCCAATAATCTTCCCGGGTGTAGAGGTATGAACAGTAATCGTAACGTTTTCAACTGCTTTCTCGATTTCAACTTTTGAAACGCTCGCCTGACTAAGTCTTTTGTTAAGATATCGCCTTATGTCTATATCCTCTTTAAGCCCGGTGCTGAATCTTCTGTGATGTGCAAACCAGCGTGAATCCCAGTTTTTCGTAATCCCGATTCTGAATCCTATAGGGTGTGTTTTCTGTCCCAAATTCAACCTCCGCTATTTTGACGTGTTCTCAACGGTTACCGTGATATGGCAGGTCTCCTTGACTATCGGTTTAGCCCTGCCCCTCGCTCCGGCTCTGAATCTTTTCGGATAGCTTGGCCCTCTGTCTATCCTTACTTCTTTAATGAAAATCTTGCTGTCGTCGAGAGCAACGCCCTCAGGTTTCACTTTCATATTCGCCGCGGCGGAAGCTATTGTTTTTGTAAGGGGCGTCGAAATCGAATAATTCGTGAAAGATAAAAGTGAAATGGCTTCGTCAACACTCCTTCCTTTGAATGATTCGACGACCCTTCTTGCTTTTCTCGATGTGACTCTCACGTATTTTGTTACTGCTTTTGTCTGCATCTCATAACCCCTTATTACTTAGTTTTGCTTTTCCTTTCGGCTTCGGCTTTTTTCCCGCCGTGGCCTCTGAACAACCTAGTAGGAGAGAATTCACCGAGTTTATGACCGACCATGTTTTCAGTCACGTAAACCGGAATAAATTTTTTCCCGTTATGAACAGCAAAAGACAGACCTACAAAATCAGGAGTAATCGTCGATCGCCTGCTCCAAGTCTTTATAGTCTTTTTGTCTCTTTCGGATTTCATCTTTTCAATCTTTTCTATAAGTTTCTGATCTACGAAAGGACCTTTTTTAACCGATCTCGGCATTTCGTCTTCTCCTTAGTTCCTTTTCTTGGACTTTCTTTTTACAATGTATTTATCGGATAATTTTTTCTTACGAGTCTTGAAACCTTTTGAGGGAAGACCGGTGGGAGAGACCGGATGCCTTCCTCCGCTGGATCTTCCTTCTCCGCCTCCAAGAGGATGATCAACCGGATTCATCGCCACGCCTCTTACTTTAGGCCTTCTTCCCAGCCATCTTGTCTTTCCGGCTTTTCCATAATGTATGTTAGAATAATCCGGATTACTTACCATTCCTACAGTTGCTCTGCATTTCTGGCTGATCAGCCTGATTTCACCTGAAGGAAGCCTGATGTGAGAGTATTTACCTTCGTGGGCGAGAATAGTCGCAGAAGTTCCCGCTCCCCTTACAAGCTGAGCGCCTTTTCCTGGGTTTAACTCTATATTGTGGACCGGAATACCGGTCGGAATGTTTGCTATTATCATACAGTTGCCAGTATCAGGGGGAAGCTTCTCTCCGGACATTACTTTGTCTCCGACCCTTAAATTCTGAGGTGCAATTATATAGCTTTTAACTCCGTCTTCATAGGCTAATAACGCTATTCTAGCGCCTCTGTTCGGATCATACTCAATGGCGGTTATCTCCGCCGACATTCCGTCCCTTGTCCTCTTAAAATCAACTATTCTGTATTTTCTTTTAGAACCCCCGCCGCGGTGTCTCGATGTTACTTTTCCCTGATTGTTTCTGCCGCCGGATTTTTTCAATACCCTTGTCAAAGATTTTTCAGGTTTCTTTTTTGTGACATCTTTGAAATCATCGGTTTTAAGAAACCTCTGAGTCGGAGTCACGGGGTTATATGATTTAAGTCCCATTATCTCACCTATGTCCCTTCAAACATTTCGATCTTGTCCCCCTCTGAGAGAACACAAACCGCTCTTTTAGTCGAAGGCTTCCTTCCCTGGAATCTTCCGAGTCTTTTTATTTTGCCTCTTCTGTTCATTACAGAGACATTTTCTACATTTACGTTGAACAGCATTTCAACTGCTTTTTTCACTTCAATTTTATTAGACCAATTGCTGACTAGAAATGTGTATTTGTTCTGATTGTCCTTCAACATCGTGCTTTTTTCCGTCACTATAGGCCTTAAAATAATTTCTCTCGCTCTTTCGTGTGTCACGATGAAAAAACCTCCTTGAAAATAGCGATGGATTCGGGAGTCAAAACAAGGTTTTGTGCGTTGATTATGTCATAAGTGTTTACGCTAGCCGCAAGAGCAGTTTTCACTTCTGGAATATTTTGAGCAGAGAGTAAAAATTCTTTCGAATACTCGTCGTTCACAAATAAGATTTTTTTGTTTTCGAGCTGCAAAGAGGCGAGCATTGATTTGACTCTCGCTGTCCTGGGTTTTTCGTAAAGCGCTTTTTCAACGCATTTGATGGATCCTTCTTCAGCTTTCAGTGACAGAACAGATTTTATTGCCAGGTTTTTCATTTTTTTATTTATTTTTTTTGTGTATTTCCTGACTTTCGGTCCGTGAGCAACGCCTCCGCCTCTCCACTGAACAGCTCTTATGCTTCCCTGACGGGCTCGTCCGGTTCCCTTTTGTCTCCAGGGTTTTTTCCCTCCTCCGGAGACTTCCGCTCTTGTTTTTACCGACGCGTTTCCCTGTCTTCTGTTGGCAAGATATGTAACAACTGCCTGATGAATCACGCTTTTATTGGGCTCTACTGAGAAAACATCGTCTGGCAAATCGACTTTTTTCCCTGTATCTTCGCCTTTTTCATTGAACACTGTAAGTTGTATCATCTTCCGAACTCCCTGCCTCTGCTTTTAATCGCGTCTTGAACTCTCAAATAAGACCCATTGGGACCGGGGACAGCCCCTTTTAACAGGAGCAAATTCTTATCCGGTATAATCTTAACAATTTTTATGTTTTGAATAGTCTTAAACACATTGCCCTGGTGCCCCGGGAGTTTGTGGCCTTTAATAACCCTTCCTGGTGTCGTTCCTGCTCCAATTGATCCGGGCGCTCTGTGAAACATCGATCCTCTGCTCATTCTGCCGCCCCTGAAGCCGTAACGTCTCACCACCCCCTGAAATCCCTTTCCTTTTGTCTTCGATTTTACGTCGACAAGTCCTTCTTCCGCAAACACTTCTTGGACTGTCAAAACGTCGCCGGTCTTATATTGAACATCATGGGAGACCTTAAATTCCTGTATGAATGAACACGGTTCGACTTCAGCTTTTTTGAAAAGGCCAAATTCAGGTTTATTCAGTCTTCTGCCTGTGCGCTTAGCTGGATTTTCCGAGCTCACAGACTTTGCTTCCGTTTTAGGCAGTTTCGCTTTTTTATAGCCTAGTAAAAGACTTGCGTAGTCTTTTCCTTCTTTTTTAACGCAATTCACTACAACACACGGTCCGGCTTCGATGACCGTTACGGGCATTAATCTTCCGTCTTCGAGAAATACCTGGGTCATCCCGATTTTTTTTCCTATTAAACCTTTCACTTCCCTCACTCCTCAGCCATCATTTTAATCTCTACGTCCACGCCAGCCGGTAAATTGAGGTCTTTCAACGCTTCAGTTGTCTGATGAGTTGATTTAACTATGTCAATAAGTCTCTTGTGCACCCTCAATTCGAACTGTTCCCGAGACTTTTTATCCACATGCGGTGATCTCAGAACAGTATAAATAGTCTTTTGAGTCGGAAGAGGAATGGGACCTGCTATTCTTCCGCCTGATCTTTTTACGTTGTGGACAATATCTGACACGCATTTGTCGAGAACTGCATGGTCATAAGCTTTCAGCTTAATTCTTATTATTCCGATTTTATTTTTTTCCATTTCACACCTATTCCAGAATTTCCGTTACAACGCCTGCGCCTACGGTCTTTCCGCCTTCTCTTATGGCGAATCTCAG
>JAFGIG010000112.1 GCA_016929715.1 Caldifarciminota bacterium | reverse complement strand
TATAATGTCAGGGTAATTTTTTTTAACGAAAATCATCGTATCTTGATTGTTGTCTTTTATTTTTTTGTCTTCTATACATGAATTATTGACCACAAGAATCACAGGAACTCCCTCATGTGGAATTTCATGCATTACTGAATCGAGAGTTGCCGACAAATCCGGATATTCTCCGCAAGAGGGTATTATGACAGCAAACTTCAGTTTCATTTATTCAAGAAAAAAGAAATTAAACCAATGGCTTTTTGGGATTCGCCCGGAAAAATCCAGTTTATCTCTAAGCCTTTTTTCTCCATTCTTCTGAACCAAGAGTTCTGTCTTTTAGAAAAAGCTATGATATCGGCTCTGAGACCTTTGAAAAAAAAATCAAAGGAATATCTTTTTTCAAGATAACCTATACTCCATTTGTATTCAAGTCCAAGAGAGCGAAGCCATTCGCGGGAGACGCCTTTTTCGAGAAGCGAGTCAACTTCTTGAAGCATGCCCCGTTCTATCCTTTCATCGAGCCTTTTCGTAATTCTTGATTTCTGCACGGCTCTTTCTGATCTAACACCTATCGTAAGGTAACGTGCTTCGGGGTGTTTTATATCCGGGATATCAGGTCCCGCTTTTATATTGTCAATCACTTCAATTTTTCTAATTAACTTTCTCTTTTGGATTTTTTCAAAATTAGATATTCCCGCTTTTTTTGCTCTCTCATACAGTTTTTCTTCCGACAACTCAAGCTGTGCCCTCATTTCAAGGTCAGGCTTCACCGCAGGTATGTCGTATTTATTCAGTATAGAGTCCAAATAAAGGGCTGTTCCGCCGCAAATAAAAGGTAGCTTAGACACTTTCTCTATCTCGTCTATGGCTTTATAAGCATGATACTGAAAAAGTTTTAAGTTGAAAGGTTCTCCGGGCTCCACAATGTCGATCAGGTGATGTCTAATCCCTCCAAATTCTTGCAGGTCTTTGCCGGTCCCGATGTCAAGACCCCTGTAAACCTGCCTTGAGTCGGCTGATATTACCTCTCCGTCATACTTTTCCGCACATCTGACAGCAATCCTAGTCTTACCTGAAGCCGTGGGCCCGAGTATGACAATTACGGGTAAACTCCTGGTCACTCTCCGTTTTCGTTTCTTTCGCCGATTTTTTCGAGAAAATTCAATATCAGCTCTTCTGCGGTCTTTCCTCCTATGGCGGCATACCTGTTCATGGATTCCTCGTCCACTAACATCATTGAATCTGGATCGTTGATATTAGTTATAACGGACATTCCAAGCACATCCATGCCCATGTGCGCTGCCGCTATCACTTCCGATACGGTTGACATCCCTACAGCATCCGCTCCGAGCAGCTGAAGCATTTTAGTCTCAGCGGCGGTTTCGAAAGAAGGCCCGAGGACTGCGGCGTAAACTCCGAAATGGATTTTCATGTTTAATTCCATGGATATATCATCCGCTATTCTCACGAAATCCGGGGTGTATGCATGAGCAAGAAGAGGGAATCTCTGTCCCAAAACGTCAATATTCGGGCCAATTAGCGGATTTTTGCACTGAAGGTTCAGTTGATCCGTAATGACCATTACTTCACCCTCTTTCATGTCCTTTCTGAGCCCTCCTGCGGAATTTGTCACAATCAAGATTTTAGTTCCGAGCCATGAAATCATCCTGAGCGCTCTGACAATTTCCCATTCCGAAAAACCTTCGTAATGATGAAGTCTTCCGTTCATCAGAGCCGCTCTTTTGCCGCAGAGATCGCCGAAAAGAATAACTCCCTCGTGAGTCGGAGCGGTGGGACTGAAAAGCCCCGGAACTTCTTTCATCCGGACTTCGAGATCTATCACTGATGAAGATTTGAGAATCCCGGAAAGGCCGGATCCGAGAATGACGAGAACTTCAGGTTTCCCAGCTCCTTTCTCATCGAGCCAATTTGCTCCGGCCTGTATTATCTGATGCTCTAGAAAAGCTTTATAATTCACAATTTTCGCCTAAAACACGGAGAATTTACAGACGCTTGAGTTGTGTCCTTTTTTAAGAAGGGCGAAATAATTCGAAGGCGGCAGAAAAACGCCTCTGCGGTCGGCAAGAGTCATTTCGAAAACTCCGGATCTGTTTATAATTTCTGTTCTCAGAACTCTTCCCGTCACATCGAAGATTATAAGCTCCGCCGGATCATCGGTTCCGACTCCAGTGACGTAAAATACGGCTCTGTTGTCCCTGAAAGCCGATGAAGATCTTATCGACAGATATATGTTCTCGGGAAAGACCGGAACTATTTCTTCGACTCCGAGGGGGTTATAGAGCCTGATGTCGTCTACAAACCAACCCTCTCTTGTTACAGAACCATCGGATACGAATCTGAAACGGAATTTCACCGTGCTTCCTATGGGTATCATGCTCAGATTGTATGAGGTTTCGTGCCATACGCTGTCAACTCCGTGCCTTGAACTTATTGTGTTCCATGTCGTCCCGTTCAATGAGTATTGAAAAACTACAGAATCCCAATTAGCCTCTGTCGTGTATCTTTCCCAGAACTTAAAAACACAGTCGTTCCCTATCAGCAGGTCCTGGGAAATCAGGCTTGCGTTGACGCTGTTAGAATACAAATGAGTGGCCGGGTTTCCGCAATACCAGCTGTGAGTAGGGCTGTGTGATCTGTATTGGGTAATATGCCACTGATCGTTTGTTCCCGAATGAGTCCATGTCCCCTGTCCGTCTTCGACAGAGTCTATAAATTCCTGAAAGCCCACAAGAAACTGCAGTGTATCAACGGCGTGAAGAGATGAGGAGAGTTCTATAGCCACTTGAATATCTACGATTGAACCCACTAAAACCGAGGGGTCGACATAAACGGAAAAACCCTGCGCTGAAACAGTATAGTCGTGAGGTATGCTGTCGACATGAACAGTAGAATCGAGAACCGTAACTCCTGAAGTCATCGAGGAAAGTGTAATGTCAACATCATACGCCGTCATCAGACCGGCGTTCATAAGTTCTATTGTAATTCCTACCGTGTCTCCCGGCATCTGACAGGCCGGATCGAAAGAGTATCCGGACATTACAAGAGCCGCGGCCTGCGGCAAAGCGTATGCCTGAACTGCTTCTATGTCGTATCCGGGGGTTCCTCCGGAATATGAACTGTTACCATCGTCAACAAGCATGATATATCTCGCCTGATTGAGTCCGGATGAATTAATGTCTATTTCAGCCGTTCCGTTTGCCATCCCGACAAAATACCATGGTCCGGACCATGCAGAGTTGTTGCCAACATAAACACTGCAGGCTTCAACCGTTCCGTCGTTGCCTTCGAAAACTTTCATGTCGGGTCCGGGTCTGTTTCTGACCGGGGTCTGACTGCCCATGTCGAACACAGCCCATCCCTGCCTCTGAGCTGTCTGTGACTTGACTCCTAAAGACAAGAACTGACCGTCCGGAGCTCCGAGAGCGTCTACAGTGAGCGTGTGGTTCTGATCGTTATAATTTGGAATATTGCATAAATTCACCCTGAAGGCGTAAAACGAGTCGTTAGGAGACAGCTGAATATCGACTCTCGTGAAAGTATCGGCGTATGTTGTCACTGCGGTCACTGTTTTCGGCCTGTATCCCGGTGCTTCTACTTTGATTGAATAAGTTCCGGGAATGACATATCTGTGATAATCTCCGAAAATTTCATCCGTATAGACCGGCCAGCCGATTTCCTGAACTTTAACGCTAGCCCACAGCGGCTGTCCTGTGACCGAATCCGTAACTATTCCCGCTATTCCCTGAGAAGCTTTCTGAATGAGGACGAACATCGCGCTGTCTTCTCTGTTGCAAATAGCCTCAATAGAATTGGCTGGAGGATTTTTGGTGTAACAGACTTCAACGGTTGAACCTATACAACCCGAAATTCCGTAGTCGTAGTCCTTGGTCGGTCCGTTTATGTAATACATTGTATGGGAACCCTGTCCGTGAGAGTAACCCGTAATGGTTGAATAATAACCCCATAAATTGTTATAGACGGCGTTGTCCTTGGGGGGATCGTAATGATAACTCCAGGCCTGAGATATCTGGACCGTTCCAGTGTGATAAGAAGCGGCTGTGACGCAGTTCCTCGAATCCATCAGGGATCTGAGAGCTCTGGTTTCGGGCTGAGAGAAAGCATACGGGCTTGAACCTTCCCTGTCCCACATATAGCCGTATTCCCTGTTCAGATCTATTCCGTTTGCGTTGTATCTCGTCAGGTTAGTCCTGCCGTCGGGATTGACCATGGGCACAATCCAAACGACCCTGTTGTCCACGATGCTCGTTATGTAGGGAATAGAACCGTATCCCTGGCATAGCCTGTATGCGAGCCAAAGACAAACCTCAACGCCCGGAGTTTCGTCTCCGTGATGGTTGCCGTCAAATCTTATCTCGGGTTCGAATTCCTCAATATAAGGGTTGTCAGTGATTTTTATTGCCTGAATCACCCTGTTCTGGACGGAATATCCGAGCGTCTCCACCGAGACTATATTAGGATTCGCACCGGCGAGGCTTTCGACGAAAGCGACGGTCTGAGCGTGATTGTGATATGCAGTCCAATCCTGCTGGCTGTATAGGCTGTCGAGATATTTTGAATAATCCTCAAGGATTACATCTACAGTGTATCCCTTGCTCTCGACTTCTTCTATCATTTTTTCAGTAAGGACGGTCTCAATTTCTCTCGGTCCGGTTATCCTGTCGGGAACTATTCTGATGTTCCTGCATTCGCTTCTTATGTCCTGAGAATGAAGGGTTATTCTGACAATGCTCTCTCTCGCGTAAATGCCGGATAAGGATAGCGACATCAGGAGTAAAAAAACAGTTTTCCTCATTTCATCACCTCTTTTTTAATTTTCCAAATTTGTTGACTATTTATACGGCTCTAAATATACTAATATACATTGAGCCTTATCGATTATCAACAAGATTTACTACGGAGAAAAGATGCAGGAAACAGAACTTAAAACAACTCCTTTTTACAGCGAACACGTAAAAGCCGGAGCAAAAATAGTCCCATTCGCCGGTTATAAAATGCCGATACAGTATCCCGACGGAATAGTATCAGAATCACTCAATGTCAGAACCACAGCGGGTTTATTCGATGTTTCTCACATGGGAGAGATAGAGATTAAAGGGCGCGAATGCCTTGACTCCCTGAATTTCTTGGTCACAAACGACGTCTCCAAACTTTCGGTCAATGGAGTCCTTTATACCGCAATGTGCTATGAGAACGGTGGAATCGTCGATGACCTTCTCGTCTACCGCCTCGAAGATCATTTTCTGCTCGTCGTCAATGCTTCGAACATAGACAAGGATTTTGAATGGATAATGGAAAAATTAAAGGGATTCGACATCGAGATATCGAATCGCTCTGACGAAACAGCTCAACTGGCACTTCAGGGACCTGTTTCAGAGAAAATCATGAAAAAAGTATTAGACGCCGATTACGATTCGCTCGGTTTTTATCAGAGCTTTAGCGCAAATATTGACAAAACACCCGTTTTGATTTCGAGGACGGGTTACACGGGAGAAGACGGTTTTGAGATATACTCTCCAGCTGATAAGTCCGATTTTTTGTGGCAGAAAATTCTTGGAGCCGGGGAAAAATACTCTATCTGTCCGGTCGGTCTTGCAGCCAGAGATGTTTTAAGACTCGAAATGTGCTACTGCCTTTACGGAAATGACATCAGCGCCCAGACAACGCCTCTTGAAGCCGGCCTTGGCTGGGTGGTCAAGCTCGACAAACCAGACTTCATCGGCAGAGAAGCTTTGCTGACGCAGAAACAAAATGGATTCGAACGCAGACTCGTTCATTTCGTTCTCGATGGAAAGAACCTCTCCAGAAAAGGCTTTCCCCTTGTCTCTGAAGGAGAACAAATCGGAGAAGTCACAAGCGGAGCTTTTTCTCCGATACTCGGGAAGAGCGTGGGCATGGGATACGTCAAAACAGGATTTCATAAAATCAACACGAGGATCGGCGTCGAGATAAGGTCAAAAATATGCGACGCCTCAGTGACAAAACCCCCGTTTTACAAAAACGCTACTCACAAATAATGCAATAAATAGAAGGGAGGAGGACAGATGTCCGACGTCAAAATTCTGCCGGATCTGTATTACACGGCGACTCATGAATGGATCAAAGTGGAAAATCAGAAGATCACCATCGGAATAACTGATTTCGCTCAAAAAGAGCTTTCCGACATAGTGTTTCTCGAATTTCACGTCACCGAAGGCAATCCTGTGAAAAAAGGAGATTCAATTTGCACTGTTGAGGCAGTTAAAACGGCTGAAGACATTTTTTCTCCGTTGGAAGGCAAGATTATGAAGATAAACACTGACCTTCCTGATAATCCTTCACTCCTGAATAAGGAACCTTACGAAAGCGGATGGATAGCGATAATTGAAGCTTCCCAAGACTTTTCACCCGCTTATCTTCTCAGCGCGGAAGATTACAAAATGGTGGTTCTCGAAAGCGCTCACTGAGGCGAGTATGCCCTACATTCCGCACAGAGAAGAAGACAGAAAGGAAATGCTCGGTAAAATCGGTTTAGATAATTTCACCGAGCTTTTGAAAAACATATCGCCTGACCTT